>NZ_JABXEP010000077.1:0-37711 GCF_013372605.1 Myxococcus sp. AM009 | reverse complement strand
CCTCCCCCACCACCGTGGAGATGATGGGCACGCGCAGCCGGCTCATGACCTCCAGGTTGACGGCGATGGCCTCGGCCTGCCCCCGCTCCTCGGCGCCAATGCCCGGGTACGCGCCCGGCGTGTCCACGAAGGTGAGGATGGGCTTCTCGAAGCGCTCGGCCAGCTCCATGAGGCGGCGCGCCTTGCGGTAGCCCTCCGGGCGCGGCATGCCGAAGTTGCGCGCCATGTTCTCCTTGGTGTTGCGGCCCTTCTGGTGGCCCATCACCATCACCGGCTTGCCGTCGAAGCGCGCGAAGCCGCCGACGATGGACGGGTCCTCGCCGAAGGCCCGGTCACCACACAGCTCGACGAAGTCGGTGAAGAGGTACTGGACGTAGTCCAGGAAGTAGGGGCGGTTCGGGTGCCGGGACATCTGCACCACCTGCCACCGAGACAGGTCGCTGAAGATCTCCGTCTGGAGCTTCTTCGCCTTCTTCTCGAGCTTGGAGATCTCAGAGGAGAAATCCACCGTGCCGCTGGTGGAGAGGACCTTGAGCTCGTCGATCTTCTTTTCCAGCTCAATCAGGGGGCGCTCGAACTCGAGCACATAGCTGGTACCGGTTGCCATGGCGCGGGACTAGCACCAGGGTAAGGCGCCTTTCAACGCGCAAGCGGTTACGCACCCCACTCTGGAGGCCCATGCACCCGGCCCTGCCCCTGTTGCTCCTGGCCCTCTCGGGCGCCGCGTCCACCCCCCATGCCCGGGGACTGAACACCCAGGGCTTCCGGCTGTACCAGGCGGGGCGCTACCCAGAGGCCCTGGAGCGCTTCCAGGCGTCCGCCCGGGAGTCCCCGGACTATGCGCTGGCGCACTACAACCTGGCCGCCACCCTGGGGGTGCTCCGCAAGCAGGGGAAGGTCTGCGAGTACAGCGCCCACCGGGACGTCATCGTCGAGCACCTCACCCAGGCGGTGAAGCTGGATGCCCGGCGCCTCACCCGCGCGAAGGAGGACGCGGACTTCACCCCCATCCGGGACACCCTGGGCTGGCAGAAGCTGCTGGGCCGCAGCCCGGCGCGGGAGGCGGATGTCCCCGTGCTGCTGCGCGAAGTCTCCTGGTTCGGCCCGGGCGTGGGCGTCTACGGCACCACCCAGGGGCTGCGCTTCGGCCCGTCCGGGAGGGCCACCCTCTGGACGAAGGAGGTCGACCCGGAGGGAACGCCCCGCCAGAAGGAAGTGCGAGGCCGCTACACGGTGCGCGGCAGGCAGGTCACGCTCCGGTTGAAGGGCCGGGCGCCGCTGGAAGGCACGCTGACCAAGACGGGCGCCCTCACCTTCCCCGGCCTGGAGACGTTCACCGACGCACCTTCGGAATGCGAGGCGTGAGCCCCGCGGGCCTCCGTGCCATCCAGCCATCAGTCGCGCGGCGGCACTCGCTCGCTTTCAGATACGGCCCGCGCAACACCCTTGGCACCCATGATGCGCTTCGTCATGGTGCGCATGGGGGCGAGTGGGAAGGGATGATTCTTCGGGGTGGAATCAGGGCGTGAGGCGGATGTGGCGGCGGCCCCCTCTACTGCTGCGGAACGGCCGGGACGCTCCCGCCGGGCGGACGGAAGCCCGGCGGGCCCCCATGGGCCCGCTCCACGACGAACCTGGACCTCAGGCCGCCTTGATCTTCGCGGCCGGCGGCGACAGCGCGTACCACGCGGTGCGGAAGGCCTTCAGCTCGCGCAGCCCCGCGGGGTGACGGCCCAGGGCCGGCGCCATGGTGACGGGCAGGCCCAGCTTCTTCTCGATGGCCTTCGCCGCGTTGAGCTCCAGCTTGCGCCGGTTCTCACACTTCTCGCAGGTGGACTTGGGGCCCACGCGGTTGACGAGCACCCGCTCCACGGGGAGCTTCTTCTCCTTGAGGTACTCCACCAGCCGCTCGGTGCGGGCCGCGGCCAGCTCCTCGCCGCGCGTGACGACCACGAAGCGCGCCTCGCTCGGGGAGGCCAGCGCGTCCTCGAAGCGCTTCACGTGCTTGAGCATTCCGGCGATGTCATCCGCCAGCTCGCCCAGGCCCTTGGCGCGGTGCTTGGTGAGCACCCCGTGCAGCGCGCCCAGCCACGTCTTGGCCGTCTCCGCCAGCTCCACCACGCGCACGGACGTCACCACCGGCGACGAGTCCACCACGATGCGCTTGAACCGCTCCTGCACCAGCGCGTCCGTCAGGCAGGACAGCGCGGCCAGCTCGTCGATGCCCGGCGGCGCGCACTCCAGCAGGTTGCGCAGGTAGAGCAGATCCGCAGGGACCTCGCTGCCCGACCGGGGCGCGCCCTCGAAGGCCTTCTCCGCCTTCTCCTTCACCCGCTTGCGCAGGGCATTGAACCAGCCGGCGATGTCCAGCTCGCGCGCGTACAGGCCCTTGGTGCCCTTCACCTGCGTCTCCGTGTCCGTCAGGCGGCTCTGCAGCACGTCCGACAGCGAGTGCGCTGGATCCGTGGAGATGAGGAGCACCGGCCCCTCCTTCTCCGTCAGCGTCACCGCGGCGGCCGCGGCGCAGGAGCTCTTGCCCACCCCGCCCTGCCCCACGAAGAAGATGAGCCGCGTGGGCGGCAGCGGCGGCGCGGCGATGGGCGGCATGGACGGCGCGCGCACCAGCGCCGGAGGCCCCTCGGCCGCGGAGAACTCCAGCGCCTTGGTCTCCTTGCCACCGGCCCACGCCTTGGCGAGCAGCGCCAGGCCATCCAGCCCGCGCGGCGCCACTTCACGCCGGCCCAGCAGGTGCACTGGCACCACCTTGTCCAGCGCCTGGAACTTGCGGACGTGGGGGGCCTGCAGGCCGCGGCGGCCCTGGCACGCGGGACAGCCCTCCTTGTCCTCGATCTGGTTGACGACGATCTCCGTCACCGGCAGCCCGCGCTCGCGAAGCTGGGTGAAGAGCATGCGCGTCTGCGCCTCGGGCACCGGCTCCGCCAGCGCCACCAGGTGGAAGGCCGTGCGCGCGGGGTCCTTCAGCAGCGCCAGCAGCTTCTCCGCCTTCTGCCCCACCTGCTCCAGGACGCCGGGCGCCTCTGCGGCGGCCGCCGCCTTCTTGCTCTTCTTCGCCGGCGCCTCCGTCTTGTCCCCACCGGCCTTCACCAGGCCCAGGAACTTGCGCAGGCTCGTCGGCAGGTCGAACAGCCGCAAGGTGTGGCTGGTCGGCGCGGCGTCCACCACGATGCGGTCGAACGCCTCGCCCTCCAGCAGATCCACCACGTGGAAGAGCGCCACCAGCTCCTCCAGCCCCGGCACGGCCTGCTGATACAGCTTGCCCATGTCGTCTTCCGACACGTGCGTGCCCTTCGCGGCGGCCTTCGCCAGCGCTGGCAGATAGGACGCCAGGAAGGGCTTCATCAGCGCCGCCGGCTCCACTTCCAGGCCGTAAACGCCGCCCTCTCCCTTGCCCGGGACCAGCTTCGTCGCCTTGGCCGGGAGCTTCTTCTTCAACAGGTCCGACAGGGAGCGGACCGGATCCAACGACACGAGCAGCACCCGTTCCTTGGGCGCCTCCTCCAACAGCCTCAACGCATATGCCGCCGCGAGCGTGGTCTTGCCGACCCCGCCTTTGCCGCCGAAGAAGTGAAGTACTCGCGCGTCGCTCATTGCGTTGTGGCCTTCCTTGTGCCCCCCCGCGGCACCCGATGCACACTCCGGGGCGCCCGAATCGATTGGCGCCGCTGGAGTTGCCCGAGGCGTGGAACATGTACGGCCGGGCACTCCCTGTGGGTGGGAGACCCCCCAAGAATCCCCCGTCCGGAGGTCAAAAGTCAAGAATTGACGGGGGTTTCGCGGCGGGGTCGCCGCCTGGGCGGGCGTCCCCTCCGAGCCAGGCCAAGGGCCCGGAATCCGAAGGGGATTTCCTACCCATGAGGTCAGCGGATGACGAACGAGTTGGTGCCCATGGCACCCATCGCGCCGTCGCTGCCCTGCCCGCCCAGGGGGCCGCCACCGCCGCCGGGCGCCTGCTGCGCGCGGGCCTCGGCCGCGTAGCGGTTGAGCTTGTTATAGAGCGTCTTCTCGCTCACCCCCAGCACCTCGGCGGTGCGGGCCTTGTTGTTCCCGTTCCGCTGGAGGCTGCCCAGGATGTACTCGCGCTCCACCGCGTCCAGGCTCAGCCCGAAGGGCAGCCGGAAGGTGTGGCGCTCCGGGCTCTTGCCTGCCATGTCGGGCGGCAGGTGCTCGCGGGTGATGAGCTCCCCGTCGCACAGGATGACGGCGCGCTCCACCGCGTTGCGCAGCTCGCGGATGTTGCCCGGCCATTCATAGTGCTTCAGGACCTCCATGGCCTCCGGGTGCACGCCGCTGACGCGCTTGCCGGAGTCGCCGCGGAACTTGTCCACGAAGTGCTGCACCAGGATGGGGACGTCGTCGCGGCGCTCGCGCAGGGGCGGCAGGTGGATCTGGAAGACGTTGAGGCGGAAGTAGAGGTCCTCGCGGAAGCGCCCGTTCTTTATTTCCTGCTTGAGGTCGCGGTTGGTGGCGCACAGCACGCGCACGTCCACCTCGATCTCCACCTTGCCGCCCAGCCGGCGCAGCCTGCCCTCTTCCAGCACGCGCAGGAGCTTGGCCTGCAGCTCGATGGGAATCTCACCCAGCTCGTCCAGGAAGAGCGTGCCGCCGTGGGCCATCTCGAACACGCCGGGCCGCCGCTGATCCGCGCCCGTGAAGGCGCCGCGCTCGTGGCCGAACAGCTCGGACTCGATGAGCGTGGCCGGGATGGACGCGCAGTTGATGGCGATGAAGGGCTTGTCGCGGCGCAGGGACAGGTTGTGCACCGCGCGGGACACCACCTCCTTGCCGGTGCCGGACTCGCCGCTGATGGACACGCTGGCCTTGGAGGGCGCCACCTTCTCCACCAGCTCGATGACCTTGCGCATGCCCGCGGACTGGGCAATCAGGTCCGACGAGCCGAGCTGCTTCAGCCGCCGCCGCAGCGTCTGCACCTCGCGCATCGTCTCCTTCTTCTCCAGCGCCCGGTCGATGCAGACCTTGAGCCGCGCGGTATCCAGCGGCTTGACGATGAAGTCGTAGGCGCCCTCGCGGATGGACTCCACCGCGGCGTCGATGGTGCCCCGCCCCGTCAGGAAGACCACCGGGCAGTCCGGCAGCTCCTCCTTCAGGTTGCGCAGCAACCAGAGCCCATCCGTCTCCGGCATGGCCAGGTCCGACAGGACCACGTCCGGCCGGAATTCGTTTGCCTTGCGGAGGGCGTCATGCCCGTCGAAGGCGATCTCGACCTTGTGTCCCCAGGCGCCGAGCATGTCCGCCAGCGCCTCACACGTGTCGCGTTCGTCATCCACGGCCAGGATTCGTGCGCTGCCCAAGTGAAGACCTCCCGTACTGCGTCGTGACGCGAAGTTGTCGTGACTCGAAATCAAGATCCGGCCCGTCTGGCTGTGACACTCAGGCGCGGGAGAAACCCAGGCGGCAGACCCCCGCCCGGACGTACAGGTCGACGCCCAGTTGAGAACAGCGCAGCTGCAGCGCGGCCACGGCGTCGGGCAGGGGCTCGGGGCAGACGCCGGCCGAGTCTTCGACCTCCAGCACCGCGCTCTTCTCGTCCCCGCGCACCGTGACGCGGATCGAGCCGCCATTCTCCGCCCGGCGGAAGGCGCGCAGCAGCGTCTGGATGAGGAGGAAGCCCAGCTCCGACGTGTCCCGCAGGTGGACCTGGACGCCCGCCTCCACCGCCACCTGGACCTGGACGCGGCGCTTGCGACCCTCGTGCCCCAGCACGCCCAGCGCCCGCGTGGTGACCTCCGACAGGTCCGCCACGCCCGGCGCGCCGCCGCGGAAGACGACGAAGTCGCTGAACAGCTTCAGGATGCCGTCCACGCGCTGGATCTGATCACGCATGGCCTTGAGGTTCTTCTCCTGCGACGGCGGCACGCTCCCGGTCTCCGCCTTCAGCTTCTCCGCCAGGACCTCCAGGTGGATGGCCAGCGCGTTCAACGGATTGCGGACGTCGTGCAGCAGGCTGTCCATGAGCGTGGGGACGGCCAGGTACCTGGCCGCGCCCACCACCGGCTGCTGCGCGTCCTCCTCAGAGGATGCACTATTTGACATTGCTGTCGATGTAACCAACTGGAACTCCTCGGGATTTTCCCTGATCCACCCCCGCCGCCACCCAACCGAGCCAAGAGTTAGGGAGCCACTCCAACATCGTCAACCCTGGGTCGGTAATTCTTGCCGGAAGCGGCAAATTCCCCATGCACGGCGCGGACTTACGTCCGGCCATGAGTGTCTTCCAGGTGACGATCGAGGAGCGCGCGGGCGCCGCGCGCAGCGGCCGGTCCTGCCCCGCCGTGCAGGGTTGATCAGGTACCCGAGGCGGGAGGCCGGGCGGCCTCGCCCAGCCCCACCAGGTCCAGCTTCAGCCGGGCCGCGTACTCGAAGATGCGCGGGTCCCGGTAGAACTCGCCGAACACGATGCGCACCAGGCCCCCGTTGGCGATGAGCTTGAAGCACGGCCAGCACGGCGAGGCGGTGGTGTAGATGGTCGCCCCTTCAATGCTGACGCCGTTGGTGGCCGCCTGGATGATGGCGTTGGCCTCCGCGTGGACGGTGGCCACGCAGTGGCCGTTCTCCATCATGTGGCCCACGTCATCACAGTGCGGCAGCCCGCGGATGGCGCCGTTGTAGCCGGTGGACAGGATGGTCCTGCCCCGGACGATGACGGCGCCCACGTGCTTGCGATCACACGTGGCGCGCGAGGCCACCTGCGTCGCGATGTCCATGAAGTACTGATCCCACGACACACGTCCGGCCATCCCACACCTCCCGTCGGGCGGATGTACCCCGCTCTGGCGCGGTGTCGAGATTCCAGCCAGGCAAGCCCGGCGCACCGGGACACCGCGTGAAGGGACTAACGCCCGGCGGCTTGTGCGACGCCACCCTCCGTCAGGGGCTTGCGCGCCAGCAGCCGGCCAAAGCCCTTGGCCTGGAGGAAGTGGC
This sequence comes from Myxococcus sp. AM009, assembly GCF_013372605.1. Lineage (NCBI taxonomy): Bacteria > Pseudomonadati > Myxococcota > Myxococcia > Myxococcales > Myxococcaceae > Myxococcus > Myxococcus sp. AM009. The sequence goes on along the minus strand of NZ_JABXEP010000077.1, from coordinate 30,751 downwards.
GCACCTTCGCGCTGGGCGCCGCGAACGTCTCTCCGGGCATGGGCACGTCGAAGCTGTAGTTCTCCTCCTGCACCTCGAAGTCCACCTTCGCGGTGCGGTACCCCTCCACGATGGCCAGCAACCGGCCCGTCGTCAGGCTGAAGATGCCGCCACCCGACGCGCCGTAGCCGATGGGGGCGTCCGTCTTCACCATCTTCGGGCGCTGGGATTCCTTGTCCCATTCAACCTGGGACAGCATGCCGCCGGACAGCGACAGCGCGCGGCCGAACGGCGAGGCGGCCACCACCACGTCCTCACCCAGCTCCAGCTCCGCGTCGTCCGCCAGCTCCACCGCGGGCAGGTCCAGCCCCGGCACGCGTACCAACGCGAGGTCCAGGTCAGGCACCTGGCCCATGGCCACCACCTCGCCCCGGTGCTCCAGCGACTCCGCGCGGCGGTCCACCAGCACGCGCAGCTCCGGCGCCTCCATCCCGTCCATGACCACCGCGTGCGCGTTGGTGACCACCCAGGCGACCGTGGCGCCGTTCGCATCCCGCTCGGCCCCCACCACCACGCCCGACGCCGTGCTCCGCACCCTGCCCTTCGACGCCAGTTGCAGCCGCACGTTGTGGGGGAGGATGCGCCGCACCTGCTCCTTGCGCGTCATCCGCGGCGCGTCCGGCACCGCGAGGACCCGCTCGACGACGGGCACCACCTGGGGCGCGGGGGTGGCGGCGGCCGGCTGGGACGGGGCACCGGCGCACGACACGAGGGCGAGCAGGGCGGGGGCGCCCAGGAGGAAGCGGGTCATCGACTCTCCGGTCTGGGGGGGAAAACGGATGCAGCCAGGACAACTCCCTGGCAGCTCCCATCATCCCGAGCCCTTTCCGGCTTTGAAAGCAGGCGTCCTGGCGGGCCCCGGACGCCTGCCCCGTCACGCGTAGCGCTTCTTCATCAGGAAGAGGATGGCGTCCTTCGCGCACGCCTCACAGTAGCCGTAGCGCTCCACCATGCTCTTCAGCGTGCTCTGCACCTGCGTCTGCTCGCGCGCGGTGAGCTGGTTGCGGTCCTCGGACAGGTACTTGAGGACGTTCTCCTTGTTCTTGCGCAGCACCCGCTTGCGCTCCTCGAAGTAGTGATCCCTCAGGCGCTTGAACATGTCCGGGAAGATGCGGCTGTAGTCCATGTCCGCGTCCGGGTTGTCCAGCCGGTGCGCGCCGATGGAGGCGATGAGCCCCCGGCGGAAGTCGGTGGCGTCCTCGCCGCGCGGCATGATGATGGCCTCCACCTCCACCATGCGCTGCTCTTCCGGCGCCTCCATCCCCCCGGTGACGCGGTTGCGCATCTTCTCCCCGCGCACCCAGTGGCTGATGGTCTGGATGTAGCGCTCCACCAGCTCGCGGTACTGCCCCTCCGACACCAGGCCCATGGACTCGCGCACCTCCGAGTCCACCCGGTCCAGGTACTCCGCCTCCGCCAGCCGCACGAAGGCGTCATGGTCGTGGTAGCCGTCCACCACCTCCTGCAAGAGGAACTCGTAGACGCTCTTGTCCTTGCAGATGGCGGACAGCTCTTCCAACACCGCCAGCGCGTTGAGGCACTTGTAGTCGGCGTTCTGCGCGGCGTTGAAGAGCGCCGTCTTGATTTCGCGCGCGCTGGCGCCCGAGCGCCCCTCGTAGTTGGGGTACGCGTCCGACTCCGTGAACAGCTCCTCGCGCAGCTTGCGCAGCTCCTTGGTGTTGGCCAGGCTCAGCCGGTCCGGCGGCGCGCCCTCCTCGTAGAGGTGCAGCTTCTCCACCGGCGTCACCTGGTCGATGAGCTCCTTCACGTCCTGCGGGTAGCGCTCCGGGATGGGCTTCTTCAGCCGGGTGAGCACCGCCCACATGGCCGCCAGCTCCGTGGCGTGGGGCGCCACGTGCTTGCCCACGGTGGTGGAGGTGATCTGCGCGTCGTAGATCTGCTGCTCGGTGCGGTAGCGGCGCAGGTAGGGCACGCGCACCAGCTCGATGCGGCCCTTGAACGACGCGAAGTCCGGCAGCTCCTTGAAGGCGTTGAGGTGCTTCTCGTTGGCTGACGCGATGAGCACCTCGTCCAGCTGGAGGACGAAGGGCTCCAGCGGCACCTCGCCCGTCTCGCTGAAGCCCAGCAGGTACTTGAAGGCCTCCAGGGGCCGCTTGAGCAGGTCCGCGTACTCGATGAGGCCCCGGTTGGCGTGGACCAGGGGGCCGTGCGGCTCGAAGAGCACCGTGCTGTGCAGCGGCGCGGGCACGTTGAGCTGGGTGCGGTCCGCGGTGAGCTGCTGGACGACGGCGTCCACGCTCATCTGCGGCTCCACCGTCACCGTGCCCACCTGGTAGCGGCGCGACACGTAGAAGCGCTCCACCTGGACGTGGCGCATCACCTTCAGCCAGTCCCCGCCGTAGGCGCTGAGCAGCGCGGTGTAGATGCGGCGGCACTTGGAGCACAGCTCGCCGTCCCGCACGTAGTCGGACAGGATGAAGTCGCCGCTCTCCCCGTCCCCGTTGCCCAGGCCCTTCTTCTTGAGGGCGGTCTCCAGCAGCTTGCGCCGCTCGCCGGGCGGGACGGCGAAGAGCGGGTGATCCCTCAGCTCGCACGGCATGCGCAGGTCAATGGACTCCGCCTCCAGGTGCGCGAAGGTGGTCATCTCCCCACCGACGGTGTCCCGCTCCCCGAAGCCGATGGAGCCCTTGATGAGCTTCTCCGACGGGAACACCCAGGCGAGCCGGTAGAGCGCCCCCTGGGGCTGCCGGGAGTACGCCTCCATGCCCTCTTTCAGGGCGTTGACGAGCGTGGACTTGGCGCTGCCATTGGGCCCGTGCAGGAGGATGAGCTTGTTGATGCGGCCAGCCCGCACGAAGTTGCCGAGCAGCCGGTAGATGGCGTTCTGCACCTCCTCCTGGCCCGCCACCCGGTCGTCCCGGTCGCCGCCGGGCGCGTCGAAGACGTGGAAGCGCCGGATGGTGCCGGTGGGGTGCGGCACCGTGGTGGTGCCGAAGTGGTCCATCACGTCCCGCAGGTACTGCGCGGCGTTGCGGGCCTGGCCCTTCGGGTCGCTGAAGAAGAGGGAGAGATACTCCTCGAAGGAGAGAATCGACCGGTTCTTGACGAAGTCGGCGTTCACCTGCGCGCCCACTTCCTGCAGATAACCCTTCGCGTCCAAGTTGACTCTCCTCTGGTCAGTCATCCACCACCAACACCAAGTTTTCCGCCCGGGCCACCAATGTCCAGCACCCCGGCCGCCATTGTCGGCTGGGGCACGCGCTGCTGGCCACCGGGCGGGCACCGGGAGGGCCACGGCCCCTTCCTGGGGAAGCAGGGAGCCCGGGTCCGCATTCCCGGGGAGCGGCAAACGTCGCGGTGTGTGAACTCGCGCGCGACGCGAGGGTGCGCTACGGTCTTTTTCTTCCTCTGCGGCCTACCCACCCGGAGTCCAAGCAAGATGCACAAGGAGCCCATCATCGGCATCGACCTCGGCACGACGAACTCGTGCGCGGCGATCGTCGAGGACAGCGGGAACGTCAAGCTCATCCCCTACAAGGGCGGCGAGTACACCATCCCCTCGATCTTCGCGATCGACGACAAGGGGAACGAACTCATCGGCTACGAGGCCAAGCGCCAGTGGCAGCTCAACCCGCGCAACACCGTCTACGGCTCCAAGCGGCTGGTGGGCCGGGGCTTCGGCAGCGAGGTCGTCGACACGATGAAGAAGGTCGTGGCGTACAACATGCGCCCCGGCAAGCAGAGCGACGTCACCCTGGACGTGGGGAAGAAGGAGTTCACCCTCCAGGAGATCAGCGCCAAGATTCTTGGGAAGATCCGCGAGGTCGCCTCCAACTACCTGAAGATGCCCATCAAGCGGGCGGTGGTGACGGTGCCGGCCTACTTCAACGACAGGCAGCGCCAGTCGGTGAAGGACGCGGGCAAGCTCATCGACCTGGAGGTCGTCCGCATCATCAACGAGCCCACCGCGGCGGCCCTGGCCTACGGCGTGGGCAAGGGGCTGAAGGAGAAGGTCGTCATCTACGACCTGGGCGGCGGCACCTTCGACGTCTCCATCATCGAGATTCGCGACCGCGTCTTCGAGGTGAAGTCCACCGGCGGTGACGTGTTCCTCGGCGGCATCGACTTCGACAACGCCATCATCCACCACGTCCTCAAGGACTTCGCGGCGAAGACGGGCATCGACCTCGCCACGGACCCGGTGGCCATGCAGCGCATCAAGGACCTGGCCGAGCGCACGAAGATCGACTTGTCCGCGCGCGAGGAGGTCCCCTTCAACATCCCCTTCATCACGATGACGTCCCAGGGCCAGCCCCTGAACATCGAGATGAAGTTCACCCGGAAGATGCTGGAGCAGCTCACCAACCAGCTCGTGGACCGCACCCTGCAGATGGTGGCGCGCGTGCTGGTGGACTCGGGGCTGTCCACCAAGGACGTCGACGAGGTCATGCTCGTGGGTGGCCAGACGCGCATGCCCATCGTCCAGGACCGGCTCACCAAGTTCTTCGGCAAGCCGCCCAGCAAGGGCGTGCACCCGGACGAGGCGGTGGCCATTGGCGCCGCGCTCTACGCGCACTCGCTGCAGGACGACACCAACCTGCGCATCCAGCTGCTGGACGTGATTCCCATGGCCATTGGCCTGGAGAAGGCGGGCGGCGCGTTCCACGTCGTCTTCCCGCGCAACGCGGCCATTCCCAACGCCAAGCAGCTGCTGGCCACCACCAGCATGGACAACCAGACCGAGCTCGCCGTGCGCATCTTCCAGGGCGACAACGAGCTGGTGGCCCGAAACGACATGCTGGGCGAGTTCACCTTCTCCGGCATCCAGCCCGGCCGCGCCGGCTCCGCGCAGGTGGAGATCACCTTCGATGTAAATGTGGAGGGCATCCTCACCATGCGCGCGCGCGACCCGGCGTCCGGCCGTGAGATGAAGACCACGGTGCGCGTCACCCAGGCCTGATTCGCCTCCCCTGCCCCGCTCCCGTGCGCCGGGAGCGGAGCCCCCTCAGCCGCCCCGGGTGGTTCCGCGGCCCTTCGCCGCCGCTGCCGGGGCCAGGAAGGCCGTCGCGTCCTCCGTGCCTGGCGGGCCGTGGCCCTCGTCGCGGGCCAGCTCGAAGAGGCCCGTCTCCACGGGCACCAGGTGGACGCGTGACGCCGCGCGCGCCTGGGCCCGGCCGCTGACCAGCACCTGCCCGCGCCCGGCCCGCACCGCCAGCCGCGCCGCGGTGTTGACCACGTCTCCCAGCACCGTGAAGTCCAGCCGGCCGGAGGCCTTCGCGCCCACGCTGCCGGCCACCAGGTCGCCCGAGTCCAGGCCCATGCAGACGCCATGCGCGTAGGGCGCGCCCTCGCCACCACGCGACGCCAGCGTGCCCAGCTGCCGGTGGATGGCGTGGCAAGCCTCCAGCGCCAGGTCCACGTGCCCGGGGCCCCGGAAGACGGCCATCACCGCGTCTCCCATGAACTTGTCCACGATGCCGCCGCGCGCGAGCAGCTCCGGGACAATGGCCTCGAAGTTGGCGTTGAGGCGGCGCAGGGACTCCGGCGGCGCCTCCTGGTGCAGCACCGGCGTGAAGGCATCCACGTCGATGAACACCACCGTGCCGTCCACCCACTCACCCGCCATGGCGTCCGAGCCCTGGAGCAGCGGCGGCAGCCGCTCCAGCACCGCGCCCGGGACGAACATGCGCAGCAGGCCGTTCTCCTCCGTGTAGCGCACGGTGCGGCGCAGCTCGCGCACGTGCTTCAGCGTCTTGACGAGCGTCGCCTCCAGGTCCGGGAAGTCGATGGGCTTGGTGATGAAGTCGAAGGCGCCGCGGTTCATCGCCGTGCGGATGTTGCTCATGTCGCCATACGCGGAGACGATGACCACCCGGGTCAGCGCGCTGATCTCCCCCACGCGCGACAGGAATGTCAGCCCGTCCATGCGCGGCATGTTGATGTCGCACAGGACGACTTCAATGTCGGGGTGCTGGCGCAGCTCCTCCAGCGCCTCCTCGCCGTCCGCGGCGAAGAGGAACTGGTAGACGGAGCGGCGGATCTGCTTGCGGAAGCTCTGCTCCATCAGCACGACGATGTCCGGCTCGTCATCCACGACCAGGATCTTCGCCGGGCGCGACGGCCGGCCCGCGTCCACCGCGTGAGTGAGGGCGGAGGCCAGCTCGTGCGCGGACTGGAAGCGGCGCGCGGGGTCCACGTCCAGGGCGCGCGCGAAGAAGGCGTCCACCTCCGTGCCCAGCTCCGGCGCCAGGCTGGACGGCGTCGCGGGCGGCGGCGGCACGTTGCCCAGGCGCATCTGCCGCAGCGACTCCAGGGGGAACGGGTGCTGTCCCGTCAGCGCGCGGTACGCCACCACGGCCAGCGCCCAGAGGTCACAGCGGTGGTCCAGCCGCGGCGCCAGCCCCCGGAGCTGCTCGGGGCTCATGTACCGGGGCGTGCCGGCCATCTCCTCCTCGGGGTGCGGCCGGGCCGCGCCGCCGGACATCAGGAGCGCCAGGCCGAAGTCCAGCACCTTCACCTGTTCGCCATGCTCCGTGCGCGCGAGGAAGAGGTTGGCCGGCTTGAGGTCACGGTGGATGACGCCCGCGGCATGCGCGGCGGTGAGCGCGCGGGCCGTCTGCGTCACCAGCCGCTCCACCATGGCCAGGGACAGCCGACCGCGGCGGTTCAGCAGGGCCTCCAGGTCCTCGCCCACCAGCCACTCCATGACGATGTAGGGCGTCTCGCCGGAGAGGTCGCAGTCGTGGACCTGGATGACGTGGGGATTCTGGAGGCGGGCAATCGCCTGCGCTTCCCATTCGAACTGCTGGCGCGCCAGGGGCGCGGGCGCGCAGTGGGCCGCCATCAGCTTGAGGGCCACGCGGCGCTGGAGCTTGGGATCCAACGCCACCCAGATGGTGCCCATGCCACCGCCCGCCAGCCGCCGCTCCAGGACGTAGCGGTCGCCAACGACTTGTCGCTCTGAGTTGGAGTCTTCGACCATGGGGAGCGGGGAGTGTCTCACACCGGCCCCTCGCAGTGTACCGCGGGCCGCCCTCTCCCACGGCGGCCGGCCGTTCGGCCTTGACCGGCCTGTCACGACGCGCGTGCTACGGTCCCCGCCCCCAACCCGATACGGCGTGCACTCACCCAACCTCCGGAGGCGTCATGCCCGACACTGAATCCGTCCTGAAGTCCCCCGCCCCCGCGGCGACTGAAGCGTCCCCTTCCCACTCGCGTGAGCCGGACGGCCACGCCCTCCCCGGGCTGCACGTCCCACCGGGACTCAGGCCCGGCATGCCGCGCAACGCGATGACCACCAGCCCGGTGGAGTACGTCAACGAGCCGCTGCAGGTGCTCGCCGGCGCGCTGCCAGCGGACCTGCAGGGTCACGTCTATGTCGCGGGGCCCAGCGTGCACGCGGGCTCACCGGCCCTGGCCTCGGACGGGCTCGTGATGCGCCTGGACTTCCAGGTGGGCGGCGCCCGGTTCACCTCCGCCACCATGCGCACACCGTCGTATTTCACACGCCAGCAGGTGGACGCGGGCGCGACGGCGCGAGGCCCCCTGACGCGGCTGCTCAACCGCTTCCGAGAGACGACGCTGGCGGACGTGTCGCTCACGCTGGGCCCGCAGGAGACGCCCAACACGGCGCCCTTCCTGGTCGAGGGCGAGCGGATGCTGCTGGTGACGACGGACGCGGGCCGCCCGTGGGCCATCCACCCCAAGACGCTGAAGGCGTACACGCCGCTGGGCTACCTGCGCGAGTGGAACCGCGCCCTCCCCACGCCGTGGGTCTTCCCGCTGCTGCAGAGCACGGCCCACCCGGCCTTCGACCCCGCCGAGCGCATGGGACCGCGCGCCGACGACAAGCGGCCCCGCCTCTTCTTCACCAACCACGCGCCCAAGTGGCCCCTGGGCCCGGGCTTCACGCAGTTGGTGAGCTGGGACACGGAAGAGAACCGGCTGAACCACTGGAAGCTGATGGACGCGGCCACGGGCGAGCCGGTGGTGGCGTCGTCGCTGCACCAGATCGCCGCCACGCGAGACTACGTGGTGCTGCTGGACGCCAACTTCCCCATCAACTTCTGGCAGATCGCCGCGCAGGCGGCGGTGCCCTTCCTGCCGCGGGTGCAGCGCGCGGTGGAGTGGCTGACGGCGTCCCCCGCCGCCCCGCAGGCGGTGTTCTGGGTGGTGCGTCGCGCGGACCTCCAGACGTCACCCGGGACGCTGGACCCGGAGAATCCGCCGCTCGTGTCCGCGCACCGCTTCCAGGCCGGGGGTGGCGGGCTGCACTTCGCCGCCATCCACGAGAACCCCGACGACGTCATCACCCTGGTGGTGGGGCACTCGCCCACCGAGGACCTGTCGCATACCTTGGAGCCGGGCGAGCTGCTCATCAATGGCAACCGCGTGCAGGACTGGCAGGCCGGGATGCCCACGGCGGTGCCCGTCACGCGCAGCTCCATGGGGGTGCACCGCATCGACATGAAGCGGCAGCGCATCCAGTCCAATCTGTATTCACATGACGACTTCACCTGGGGCCTGACGGTCTTCTCCAACGCCGGGCTGGTGAATGGCGAACTGGAGGCGCACCTCCGGCTGCTGGGCCACGTGATGAATGGCAAGGTGCCCTCGAAGGAGCTGGCGCTCTACCTCAACTCGGACGGCTTCACGGCGGACATGGTCCCGGAGGCGCTCTACCAGCTCTACAAGCCCGTCGTCGGGGACAAGTCCGCGCTGCCCATCCGCGACGGGCGCGCGGCGAGCTTCTTCAAGTTCTTCGTCGACTCCGGCCGCTTCGAGGGCTACGTGCTGCCCACCGGCTGGTTCGGCTTCGCGCCCCAGTTCGTCCCCAGCGCCCGGTTCCCCCAGGTGCCGCACTGGAAGGGCTACGTGGTGGCGCTCGTCGTGTCGGACCCGACGCCAGACCTGCCTGAGAACTCCACGGGCGACGAGGTCTGGGTCTTCGACTCCGAGGACCTGGCCAAGGGCCCCATCTGCCGGCTGGGCAGCCGCAACTTCGACGTGGGCATGACGCTGCACACCACCTTCCTGCCCCCGGGCCTGCCAGACCTCCTGGAAGGCCAGCCTCCGGGCAACGTGGCCCCCTACTGCGTGGACGTACAGCAGGACCTGGACATGGACGCCATTGAACAGGCGTACCTGGAGTGGCCCCAGACGCTGCTCCCCCGCGTGCCCCCGGTGCTGTTCGCCCCGTGGCGCCTGGGCGTGAGGTGGGCGTTGAACTTCCCGAAGCTGCGTCAGGTGCTCCAGGAGGATGTGTTTCCACACTTTCCGCGCAGGTGATTGTGTCTGGAATTGGCGGGTCCAACACACCCCAGCCAAGGTCCAAAGCACCCCTCAATGCCTGCTCAATTACACACTCCTCGGGTTTGACAGGAGTTATGTTGATACATTGAAACTTTTCTCAACCCGCGATAGGGTGGTGTCCGGTTCGTGACACTCCCCACGCGCGGGTTGGTCCGTCCGCGCGGAAGCAGGCTCCGCGTGGACGGAGCGTCGTGGGCACAGCCCGTCCTCCTGCCGCTCGACGCGTACCTGCATGACCGCCGACATGATGCGCTGTTTCAGGGATGCCCCCGGCCCGGGGCACCTTCGCTGGGAGACGCGTGTGCGTCACCCGGAGGCGGTGTCATGAGCGCGAACGCAGGGGGCCCGCCCCCCGGACTGGGGCCGGAGTGGCAGCAGGTGTTGGCCGTCTTCGCCGATGAGGCGGAGGAGCTGCTCTCCTCCATGGAGGAGACGCTCATCGCGTTGGAGGCGCGTCCCGACGACGAGCGCCTGCGCACGCTGTTCCGGCTGGCCCACAACCTCAAGGGCAGCGGGAGCTCGCTGGGCTTCGAGGCCCTGACGGACTACGTCCACGGCGTCGAGGACCTCATCCAGGCGCTGCTCGACCAACGGCTCGCGGTGGGGGAGCCGTGGGTCTCCCTGTTGCTGGAGGCGGTGGACCACCTGCGCGAGCTGACTCGGGCCGCGCTCGCGGGCGTGGACCAGTTGGGCCCCGCGCACCAGGCCCGGCTCACGCGGCTGCGTGAAGGCGGCGCCACCGGAAGGTCGCAAGCAGCGGGCGCACCGCCCCCCGTGGCCGTTGCGCTGGAGGACGGGTCCCAGCGGGTAGAGGCGCGCGCGGCGTCTCGAGGGCGCTCCTTGCGGATGGATGTCGAACGGTTGGATCGCATCGTCACCCTCGCCGCGGAGCTGTCCATCGCGCGAGGCCGGATGACGCAGTTCCTCCTGGAGGCAGAGGGTTCTGGCGCGAGCTGGGACGAGGCGCTCACCCAGCAGCGGGAGATGGACCCGCTCTTCCAGGAGCTCCAGGAAGAGGTGATGCGGGTGCGCATGGTACCCGTCGGCCCCCTGTTCCGGCAGCACCTCCGCACGGTGAGGGACCTGGCGCGGGCGCAGGACAAGCTGGCCCTGCTGGAGCTGGAAGGCGAGGACGTGCCGATGGACACGGCCGTGCTGGAGGCGCTGCGCGACCCCCTGCTCCACCTGCTGCGCAACGCGCTGGACCACGGCATCGAGACGCCAGCGGAGCGCCAGGCCGCGGGCAAGGAGGCCTGTGGGCGCCTCCGCCTGCGTGCCTTCCATGACGCGGGCAGCGTCGTCGTGGAGCTGTCGGACGACGGGCGGGGCATCCAGCGCGAGCGGGTGAAGGAACGAGCACGCGAGCGGGGGCTGACGTCCGCGCTGGAGCGGCTGAGAGACGAAGAGGTGGACCGCCTCATCTTCGAGCCCGGGTTCTCCACCGCGAAGACGGTGACGGAGCTGTCGGGCCGCGGCGTGGGCATGGACGTGGTCCGCCGCGACATCGAGGCCATGCGAGGCACGGTGGCCATCCGGAGCCAGGAGGGCCACGGCACGGCGATGACGCTCCGCCTGCCCCTGACGCTCGCCGTCATCCAGGGCTTCGCCATGGGCGTGGGCGACCAGATCTACGTGGTGCCCATCGAGCTGGTGCAGGAGTGCCTGGAGCTGCCGGCGGCGAGCCGCACCCGCGAGGAGGCCGGCATGCTGTCGCTGCGAGGACAGCCCCTGCCCTACCTGCGGCTGCGCAACGTCTTCGGCCTGGGCGGTGAAGCGCCGAGCCGGGAGAACGTGGTGGTGCTCCGCCACCCGGATGGCGTCGTGGGGCTGGCGGTGGACCACCTCCAGGGAGACGCCCAGCGCGTCATCCGCCCGCTGGGTCGGCTGTTCCAGAACGCCCCGGGCATCTCCGGGTCGACGATTCTGGGGGATGGCCGCGTGGGCCTCATCCTCGACACCCCCACGCTGGTGCGCAGGGCCATCCGCCGGGCCAACGCCCCCCCCGATGACGCGTGGAGCGAGTCGGCGAGCCCCGCGGCTTCCCCCCGAAATCCGTCATCCCGCAGCACGGAGCCGTCACCATGTTCGACAACCTGAGCATCACCCGGAAGCTTCTGCTGGCGTTCACCACCATGGTGGCCATCCTCATCGCCATCGTGATGGCCACGTACTCGACGCTGAACCGGACCGCGGACGCGGACGTGGAGAACAAGCGGAGCGCCGAGGTGCTCATGACGCTCCGGACCCTGGAGGGCGACCTGGCCGACGTCGAGACGGGCCAGCGTGGGTTCCTCATCACCGGCGACGAGCGCTTCCTGGAGCCCTACACGGCGGCCCGCACCAGCTTCGTGCAGAACCTCAATCACATCCGGGAGCTGACCGCGGACAACCCCCGTCAGCAGGAGCGGCTCCAGGAAGGCCGCGACGTGTTCCAGCAGTGGCTGAGCCAGCACATCGACCACTCCATCACCCAGCGCCGGGACGTCAACGCGGGCCGGGGTGACCTGACCGCCCTCTTCGACGTGGTGAAGGCGGCCGGAGGCAAGGAGCGCGCCGACCGGATGCGCACCATCTTCACGGAGGTCGCCAACGAGGAGACCGCGCTCCAGGCCAGGCGCACGGTGGCCATCAACGAGCTGGTGGCGCTGCTCTACGACACCCTCATCTTTGGCGGGGCCCTGGGCGTGGCGCTCGCGGGGCTGCTGTCCTTCATCCTCACCCGCAGCATCGTCCGGCCGCTGTCCGAGGCCGTGCACGTCACGGACCAGGTGACGGGTGGTGACCTCACTGCCACCATCTTCGTGCGCGGCAAGGACGAGACGGGGCAGATGATGACGGGCATGCGGGAGATGATTCACCGGCTGTCGGGGGTCATCAGCGAGGTGCGCGGCGCGGCGGGCTCGCTGTCCTCCGCGTCCACCCAGGTGGCCGCCGCCTCACAGGGCCTGTCTCAAGGCACCAGCACGCAGGCCGCCTCCGTGGAGGAGACCACCGCGAGCCTGGAGCAGCTCAACGTCACCATCACCCAGAACGCGGAGAACAGCCGGCAGATGGAGCAGATGGCGCTCAAGGGCGCCCGCGACGCCGAGGAGAGTGGCCGCGCGGTGAAGGAGACGGTGGAGGCGATGAACGCCATCGCGGAGCGCATCTCCATCATCGAGGAGATCGCGTACCAGACGAACCTGCTGGCGCTGAACGCCGCGGTGGAGGCCGCCCGCGCCGGGGAGCACGGCCGGGGCTTCTCCGTCGTCGCCACCGAGGTGCGCAAGCTGGCCGAGCGGAGCCAGAAGTCCGCGAAGGAGATTGGCGCGATGGCCACCTCCAGCGTCCGCGTGGCGGAGCGCAGCGGGCAGCTGCTGACGGAGCTGGTGCCGGCCATCCGCCGCACCGCGGAGCTGGTGCAGCAGGTGACGACGGTGTCGAAGGAGCAGGCCATTGGCGTGTCGCAGATGAGCCGCGCCATGGTGCAGGTGGACCAGGTCACCCAGCGCAACGCGTCCGCGGCGGAGGAGCTGTCCTCCACGGCGGAGGAGATGGCGACGCAGGCCGAGTCGCTGCTCCAGATGATGACCTTCTTCCGCCTGGCGGATGGCAATGGCTACGTGACGCGCGGCACGTCAATGACTCCCGCGCCGCGGCTGCCGGGGTCCCCGGCGAAGTCGCTGTTCGCGGCGGCGCAGGGGCACCTGCCCGTCCCGCCGGCGCCGGGTTCGAACCAGGACTTCCAGCGGTTCTAGGCGGAGGCGTCCATGCCCATGAGAGACTCCAACGACAAGGCCGCCCGCTCCAACTACCTGAGCTTCATGCTCGCGGGAGAGGAGTACGGCGTGGGCATCCTGCGGGTGCGGGAGATCATCGAACACCGCCCCATTACGCGCGTCCCGGGCATGCCCGCGGCCGTGCAGGGCGTCATCAACCTGCGAGGCAGCGTGGTGCCCGTGGTGGACCTCGCGGTGAAGTTCGGCCTGCCGCCGCGGCCCCTCAGCCGGTGGACGTGCTTCGTCATCGTCGAGGTGACGCTCGACGGACAGCAGACCGCCATCGGATTGCTGACGGACTCCGTGAGCGAGGTGCTGGAGCTGGGGCCGGACGACATCGAGACGCCGCCCGCCTTCGGCACCCGCGTGCGGCTGGACTTCCTGCTCGGCATGGGGCGGCATGAGGACAAGTTCATCATGCTGCTGGACCTGGACCGGCTGCTGTCCGTCACCGAGCTGCTCAGCCTGATGTCCACCACGGACGATGTTCCTCCAGCGCCCGAGGTCGAAGTGGCGGCCACCGTTGACGTCGTCACGGAGCGCGCTCCGGACGAAGTCACGGGGAACGGCTGACGGGAGATGCCGGCGCCCCTGCCAACCGCGCCGCCAGTGTTGACGGCCCGGGAGCTGTCCCTGTTCCAGGCGCTGGTGGAGCGGGAGGTGGGCATCCACCTGTCTCCGGCCAAGGACGCGCTGGTGGCCAACCGGCTCGCTCGCCGGCTGCGGGAGCTGGGGCTCTCGTCGTTTAGCGCGTACTATGCGTACGTCACCGAGCGCGGGCATGAGGCGGAGAAGGTGCGGATGCTGGACAGCCTCTGCACCCACGAGACGGCCTTCTTCCGCGAGCCCCAGCACTTCGCGCTGCTGCGTGAGCGCGTCTTCCCGGAGTGGGTGGCCCAGGCCAACGCGGGGCGCAGGTCGAAGAACCTCCGCGTCTGGAGCGCGGCGTGCTCCACCGGGGAGGAGCCCTACTCCATCGCCATGAGCCTGCTGGAGGCGTTTCCGAAGGGCTCCGGCTGGAGCCTGGAGGTGCTGGCCACGGACCTGTCCACCTGGGCCGTGGAGCGGGCGCAGGAGGGCCTCTGGAGCCTGGAGCGGGCGGCCACGATTCCGCCGCCCCTGCTGCGGGCCTTCATGCTCAAGGGCGTGCGGTCGCAGGAGGGCTTGATGAAGGCGGGCCCGGAGCTGCGCGCCATCATGCGCTTTGGCCGCGTCAACCTGAACGCGCCGGACGCGTGGCCCGCGGGGCCGTTCGACCTGATCTTCTGCCGGAACGTCCTCATCTACTTCGGCGCGGAGGCCCGAAGCCGGGTGATTCAAGGGATGCTGCGGCGGCTCCCGCCGACGGGGTACTTCTTCCTGGGCCACGCGGAGAGCCTGATTGGCGTCGACGTGGACGTCCGGTCCGTGAGCGCGAACGTGTACATGCCCTGGACCGGAGCGTCAGGCCCGCCCTGAGGGTCGCCAGGCCCCCTCAGGGCGGCAGCCCTGGCGGCTCGGCGGGCGGCGCGGCTGGGCCCGCCGAGGCCGCGGCCTATTCGCTCCGCAGCGCCTGCATCGGGTCGACTCGCGCCGCCCGGAGCGCAGGCACCAGGCTGGCCACGAATCCAGCCAGGGCGAGCACCGTCAGCACCGCTACGATTGCCAGCGGATCGGCCACGCTGACGCCGAAGAGGAAGCTCCGCACGAGCTGTGAGAAGGCCATCGCGAGCGCGAGCCCGATGGCCATTCCCAGGCCGATCTGCCAGCCCGCCTCGCGAAGCACGTCCCGCAGGATTCGCGACTGCGGCGCCCCCAGCGCGGCGCACACGCCGAACTCGTGCCGACGCGACGCGACCGCCACCGCCATCACCGCGTACAACCCGACCGAGGCCAGCAAGAGCGCCAGTCCGGCGAACAGCCCCACGAGCAACAGATTCAACCGTTGCTCGCTCGTCGTCGTCGCGACGATGGTCTCCATGGGCTGGAGGTTGGAGATCGGCTGCAGCGGCGCGACCTCCTGGATCGCGCCACGCAGCTCGCGCTCGTTCATCCCCAGGGTCGTGGAGCGCAGCCTGACCCCATAGCTGAGCGGTCCGAACTCGCGCAACAGCGCCCAGATCGGCGGAGGGATCTGCGCCAGCGGCGCGTAGAGCGTCGGCGGCATCGGTTCGCCCGGACCGAACTGGCGCATGTCGCCGACCACGCCAATCACCCGCATCGAGATGTTCGGCCCCTCGTCCATGGGCAGCGTGACGATCTTCCCCAGGGGCTCTCCATCCAGGTAGGCGCGGGCGAAGCCGGCGCTGACCAGGCACACCACCTCGCCCCCCGCGTCATCGCGGTCGTCGAAGCCGCGCCCTGCGAGCACGGGGATGCTGAAGGTCTCCAGGAAGCCCGGGCTGATGAGCCGGTATTGACCGGTGATGGTGCGCTGGTCGGGGAGCACCATGCTGTAGTTGAGCTGGGAGCCAGTCGGCAGGTTCGTCGAAGCGCCGACGTTCTCCACCCCGGGGAAGGCCCGCAGGCGCTCGAGGATGCGGCGGGTCTGCTCGATGGCATCGCCCGCCTTGACGTAGCGCTCCTTGACCGGCGCCAAGGTGAACGTGGTGATCGCGCGGCTCTGAAAGCCCATCGGTACGGACTCGAGCTCCTGCAGGCTGCGCATGAACAGCGCCGCGCCCAGCAGCAGCACCACGGCCACCGCGATCTGCGCGACCACCAGCACGCGCCCCAGCCGGCCGCTCTGGCGGCTCAAGCCGCCACGGCCTCCTCCGCTCAGCTCGCGCGCCAGGTCGATGTGCTGGCTCCGGAGCATGCCCAGCGTCGCCGCGACCACCGCCGTCGCCAGCCCCGCCGCGAGCGCGAACGCCAGGCTGGCGCCATCCAGCGCGACGGCCTCGCCGCGCAGCCACTCCGAAGGGACCAGCCCGCCCAGCAGCCGCAAGCCCACCCACGCCAGTCCCAGGCCGGTGACGGCGCCGACCAGCCCCACCAGCGCGCCCTCCGCCAGCGCCGGCAAGCCCAGGCGCCACAGGGGGGCACCCAGCGCGGCGCGCACCGCGCCGTCGTGACTCCGAGCCAGGGCGCGCAGCAGCATCAGGCTGGCGAGGTTGATCGCCGCGATCACCAGCACGCACGCGGCCGCCCCCAGGAACAGCCAGAGCGTGTCTCCGGAGCGGCGCGAGAACACGCTCGTCGAGAGCGGCAGCGCCGACGGAGGATTCTTCCGCAGATACTCCTGCTGACGCTCCGTCGCGCCCCCGCTGTCTTCCAGCATGGCGCTCAGCACGACGCGCGTCTCCGCGGCCGCGCCCGCGACCGTGGCGTCGGGCTTGAGCCTCGCCACCACGATCTGGTTCGTGGAGAGGTCGCGACTGACCGGGTCCGGCTGGAGTGACTGGATGAGGTCGAAGCGATCCGGCCAACGGAACGCTTCGGGGAGCACGCCGACGACCTGAACAGCCCGGCCTTCAATCTGCAGACTCCGGCCCACGACCGACGCATCCGCGCCGAAGCGCGTGCGCCAGAATTCGTGGCCGAGGATCACCGCCTCCGGCCCGTTGGGCCGATCCTCTTCGCTGTTGAAGTTGCGCCCGACCGCGGGTGGCAGCCCCAACGTCTCGATGAAGCCACGATCTGCCCGCAGCGCCGTCACGACTTCGGCCTGGTCGCCAAACGCGATGTTCGTATTGGTCGCCCAGCCCATCATGATTCCGGCCGACTCCACGCTGCGCATCGCCTTGAGCTGCGGGTAGTACCGCGGCGCGGCGATGTTGTGGTTCTGCTCGACGATGATCCCAAGCGTGACCAGCCGCTCAGGAGTCGGGAACGGCAACGGCTTCAGCAGCGCCTGATGCAGCAGCGAGAACGCGATGGTGACCGTGGCGACGCCCAGCGCCAGCGTCGCGACCGCGAGGACGAAATAGCCGGGGCGGCGCAGCAATCCGCGCCAGGACTGGCGCGCCTCTTCGAGCATGACGCCGAGCGAGTTCATAGGGCCCTCATCGTAGCCGAAGGGGGTCGCTGCCACTCACTTGAGTGACGCCGGAAATCGGGCCTTCGGCGGCGCAATCGGTACGCTCCAGACATTGCTCGAGGTGGGCGAGGTAGAGGCGCCGGATGCGCGCCACCTCTGAATCGTCGTGCGCCTTCACCGCCGCGCGCAGCACCTCGGCCATGCTGCGTCGTCCCAACTCGACCGAGGAGAGCCGGTCGAACTCGGCCAGCGGCACGCCCCCGCTGAGCTTCTGCCGCACGGCCTCGGGGCTGGACTTGATCCGCTTGCCGAACACCTCCGCCCACCCCGCCGAGACGGCATAGTCCGGCAGGTTGCTCTGGTCGATGAAGTCGAAGCTGACCGAGATGGACGTGTCCAGCGTCTGCACATGGTGGGCCCAGCGCGTGCCGACGAAGAGCACCTGGCCCACTTCCAGGTCACCGCTCCATTTGACCGCCTCGCGCCACGTCGGGAAGTCGGCCTCGTCCGGCTGCACGGGGTCCATGTAGCCGACGTCGGGATTGTAGACGTGGCGGAGGTCGTCCGGCGAATACAGCGTCGCCCGCTTGCGGCCCTTGAGCTGCGCGATCAGCGCGATGGTCCCGTTGTTATCGATGTGCAGCGGTGTCAGCGCCCCGGGCAGGCTGACCAGCAGCCAGAAGTGGTTGAACAGGGAGTAGTAGTAGGGAAGCGCGTGGTTCCAGGGCACCAGCGGCGCCGGGACCAGCGGCGCAACCTCGGCGAAGACCGGGTCGTCGGCCTTGTGGACGATCCTCAGCGTGCCGCAATACAACGGCAGGTCCTGCGCGAGAAACTGCTCGTAGTCGCCCTCCATCCAGCGCCCGTCGTAGATTTCCCGCGCTCGCTCAGGATGGCGGATGTAGTCCAGGTAGCGGCTGAATTCAGTCTCGACGCTGACCAGGCTCGACTTGCGATTGGTGATGAAGTTCGGCGCTTTGGCGAAAGCGCTGAGCTGCCCGAAGCGGGATTCGAGATAGTCCAGGCGCTGCCAGGCTTCGAAACCCGGCCAGGCCTTGATGTAGTCCTCGACGATCCACGGGTTCTCATGGAGCAACCTCGGGTTGCCCTCCGCCAGGCGGCGGAACTCCTCGCTGGACACCACCGGTATCTGCTGGGTCTGCATGGCTCAGCTCATTTGGAAGGAGGAAACGGGGCGAGGTGGGGCGCGACCGCGGCGAGCATCTTCGCGGCGAGCGCGCTGGTGCTGTCCCGATGGTCGAGAAGCGGATTGACCTCCATGACGTCGAGGCCCACGACGCGACGCCGGGACGCGATGAAGCCGACCATCTTCTCAATCAACTCCCCGCTCACCCCACCCGGCACCGGATGGCCAGTCCCCGGCGCCAGGCGCGGATCGATCGCATCGACGTCGACCGAGATGTAGACCGGCTCGCCTTCGGGCAACGGGGCCACCACGCTCTCCAGCGGCGCGCATCGTGCGGCGTTCGCTGACATCACGGTCATCTTGTCGGAGCGGGCGCTCTCATCGAAATAGGTGATGCCGCGGTGGCCGATCTGCAAAATCCGGCCGACGTGGCCCAAGCCCGCGATCCGCCGCAGGACCTGCTTGTGGTCGTGCCAACGGCCGCCTGACCAGGCGCAGAAGTCGGTATGCGCGTCGAACCAGACGATATTGAGCGTTGGGTGACGCCGCAGCGCGGCGACCGCCGCGTACGAGATGGCGTGGTCGCCGCCGAGCACGATCGGGAGCGCGTCGCCCTCGACGATGCGCTCAATCTCATGCTGCGCGCTGACCAGGACCTCGGACCAGTCGTGGCCATGCACGCCCTCCACGTCGCCTCGATCGACGCCGGCGACCTCCAGCCGGAAGCCCTGACTGGCGCGCCGGATCGCCTCCGGACCGAAGCGCGCGCCGGAGGCGCCGCCGTTCCCGCAGTCGCTCGGGACGCCAATCACCTCGATGCGGGCGCGCGGCGAACCTTCCTCTGCGCGCGGCCAGCCGAACAGCGATAGGGACGTCTCGTCGCCGGAGCTCGTCGTCGCCTCATTCCGCCATCCCATTATCGATCTTTCGCCGCGCTCATGGCGGTCAAGAGCACATGCAGGGCCGTCATCGAGGTGACACCCCAGCAGCGCGCCATCGGTGTGCAGCCGACCAGGTCCATGCCGACAATCTGGCATTGGGCGCCAATCTGGCAAAGCAGCCTGTGCAGCTCGGCGTACTCGAAATGCGCGCTCGGCTCGACGCCGTCGTCGCGCCCTCCCGGCGGCGCCAGCGCGCGAATGTCCATGCTCACATACACCCGTGGACAGTCCGCCAGACAGCGGGCCAGCGCCTCCTCGCCCCCCGCTTCTCTCAGCTCCGGAGCGGAGAGGACGGCGAGGCCCGCCAGGGTTGGGTCCGCCGAGCCGGCGGCGCCCAGATGCACATAGCGCGTCACGCCGGGAAGGCGCAGCGCGTGCGCAGGCAAGGTGACCGGTGAGACAAAGGAGGGATGGACGGCCCCACGACTCCGCGCGTCGGCCGCGATCCTGACGACCGCAATCGATTGCCGCCCCTGCAGACAGCGAATGGCTGGATAGGTGATGGACGCGTCGCCACCGAGCAGCACGGGCAGGCTGCCGGCGCCCGTTACCGTGCCCATCGCTTCTTCGACGCGGGCGAACAATGCCGCCTGATCCTCCCCGCGCGCCACGAACACGTCGCCGCAGTCGGAGATCGTCACTCCGCGCAGGATCGGGCGTCGGCGGTCGCTGTCGTACCAGCCCAGCGGCTTGCCGTCATGGCGGTCCACGCCGTAGAGGATCTGCAGCGACGACTCCCGAAGCGCGGCGGGCGCTTCGCGGGCGCCGGCGGCCGAGCGGTCACTGAGATCGTAGGCGACGCCGAGCACGACGAAGTCCGAACGCGAGGGCTCCAGCTTCTGCGCGGGCGCATCGAAGATCCGCACGGGCGCATCCGTGAGCAGCCTGCGGTTGGTTGCGGTCGCGTCCTCGCGGACCAGGAACCCCTTCGCGCGCAGGCTCTCGAGCGCGGCGCCCGCCTTGGCGCCGTACTTCCCGTCACCGAGGACGACGCGCACGCTGCGGGGCGCCTCGAACTCGAGGAGGAGCCTGTGCAACGCGATAGGGATACGGATCCGCGTCCCATCCAACTGCAGATAGATGGTAGCGAACCTGGCGTCGAGCTCTTCGACCTGCATCGCGGGCGAGACGACCAGCCGCTCGTCGTCCGCGCTGCCAGTCGCCTCACCCGGAACCGCCGGAGACAGAGCGTCCGCCATCACACCGCTCCAGGCGCTGCCATCTTGAGCGCTGACGGCGCGTCTTCCTCGAGCGCCGCCAGCAACTCACGCCGGACCCGCGCCGACTTCTCCGACTGTGGAGCGGCCAGCGCGCTGCGCAGGACACAGATCATCAGCTCGCGCCCAAGCTCCGGGTGACTGGCGTCCGTCAGCGCGTCATGCATGCGGCGGTCCGGGATCCGGGTGCGAATCAGCTCCGCGTTCTTCTTCGCGAACCGGCCCAGCTCGTCTCTCCAATCGACCGACTTCGCGTACGCGCGCAGGTTGAGGTCGTTGATGAAGTCGAAGCTGACGGTGGTCGAGTCCGAAAGCGTCACGACGTGATGCGCCCAGTTCGGTCCCCAGATGAGCAGCTCGCCGGGATTGAGCAACGCGGTCCATGGGCGGGCTTCGCGCCAGGTCGGGAACTCGTCGTCGTTGGGATTCAGGGGATCCAGATAACCGACGTCGGGGTTGTAGAAGTGGGGCTTGTCCTCGGCGCTGTAGAGGATCGCCCGCTTCTGTCCCCGCAGCTGCGCCAGGTAGGCGATGACCGCGTTGTTGTCCTGGTGCAGCGGCGTGAGCGCGCCCTTCAGGCTCACGTACAGCCAGACGTGGTTGCCCGACTGGTAGTAGTACGGGATCTCGTTGTTGAAGTGCTCCAGCGGCTCCGGGAGGATCGGATCGAGCTGCGAGAAGACCTCCTCCTTGGCGTGGCGGACCAGCCGGAGGTTTCCGCAATACAGGGGCAGGCCGAGCTCACGCAGCAGCTCCGCGCTGCCCTTCGACCACTTCCCGTCGAAGAGCGCGTCGATGCGCTCCGGGGCCTTGACGTACTCCAGGTAGGTGCCGAAGTCGGTCATGACCTGACACATCTTCGCCTGCTTGTGGGTCACGAACTGCGGCGCGCCGGCCGTCACCGGCAGGTGTCCGAACGTCTCGCTGAGCGCGTCCAGGTCACCCCAGCGCTTGCTGGCGAGCCACTTCTCAGTGAAGCCCCGCACCACGCAGGGCTGCCGGGTGAGCACGTCCGGCGATTTCTCCACCAGTTGGCGGAACCCTTCGAGGTCATAGGCAGGAATTGGTGTGGCTTCCATTCGGCGGTTCCTCGTGCCTGACGCGGATGATGAGAAGTAAGGCTAGCTCGCGAGCTGAAAACCCCAGTGGTCCGCGGCGTCGCGAAGGAGCTCCGCGGCGATCGCGCTCGTCGACGCCTGGACGTCAAGGACCGGGTTGACCTCGACCATGTCGAGACCTGCGAGCCTGCGGCTGCGCACCAGCGTCCTCAGGATCCGGCGCAGGTGCAGCGGGTGCAGGCCGTCCGGCACCGGGGCGCCGGTACCGGGCGCGAGGAACGGGTCGACGGCGTCAATGTCAATGGAGACGTAACACGGCAAGTCCTCCGGCACGAGCGCCAGGAGTTCGGCGTCGGTCAGGCCGCGCGCGCGCGACGACGTGACGACGACCGCGCCATCGCCCAGCGAGCGCTCATCCCCCACCGTGATTCCCCGGTAGCCGATCTGCACGATCCTGCGCACGCCGCGAAGCTTCGACAGCCTGCGCAGCACCTGCTTGTGGTCGTGGAACGCGGCTCCCTGCCACGGGCTGAAGTCCGTGTGCGCGTCGATCCAGACCAGGCACAAGTCCCCGGAGGACTGCAGCACCGAAACGGGCGCATAGCTGATGGAGTGGTCGCCGCCGAGGAACAAGGGGCGCAGGCCCCGCTCCAGGATCTCCTTCGTCGTCTCCGCCAACCGCTCCAGGTAGCGCGAGAGATTCGCCGGCCCTTCCACGTCACCCCAATCGCAGCCCGCGACACGGGGGGGCGCCAGGAGCCGGCTCGCCTCGC
Source organism: Myxococcus sp. AM009 (assembly GCF_013372605.1). Taxonomy (NCBI): domain Bacteria; kingdom Pseudomonadati; phylum Myxococcota; class Myxococcia; order Myxococcales; family Myxococcaceae; genus Myxococcus; species Myxococcus sp. AM009. The sequence continues at coordinate 8,587 of NZ_JABXEP010000077.1, read as the reverse complement.
GTATCGCCGCGGGTCCCTTCGCCGCGCCGCGAGCAATCGGGTTGCCGAGGTTCGTCGGCGCTCCCACGACGCAGAGCATCCCCGGCTCGGTCGGCGCGAGGTTCCGGTCCAGCCAGCCGAAGAGCGACGCTCGCGGTCCAGCTTCGCTCATCGCCCCGCCTCATCATGCCCTCGGGAGGCCTCCATCGCGGTCAGCGCGAGATCACAGGCGACCGCGGTGGACAGGTGCGCGAACGTTGAGCGCGTTTCCAGGCCAACGAGGTCGATGCCAACGATTCGGTGCCTCCGGCCCAGCGCGGTGATGATGTCCCTGAGCTCGGACTGGGACAGCCCGGCCGAGACACCGTGTTCATCCGTCCGCATGGACTCCGGCTTCGTGACCCCGAGGTCGATTGACAGATGGACGGCGGTCCGCCCGCCCCAGTCGCACGTCAAGGTGTCCAAGGGTGCTCGGCGAAGCGTCTGCACGTCGTACAGCATCACGCGGTCGCCCAGGCTCGCGGAGGGCGTCTTCCGCCCGCCCAGGCTCACGAAACGCTCGATCCCGTCGAGTTGCAGCAGACGGGCCGCGACTTCGTCCGTCCCGATGACTTCGGACGACGACGAAGGACCCGTCACCGGCTCGGCGGAGAGCTGGACGACGGTCAGCGGACCGCGGCGACGCAGCGCCGCGGCAACGGCGTACGTCACCGAGCTGTCCCCGCCGAGGACAACCGGCACCGCGCCCTCGCCAAGCGCTTCGAGGGCCGAGGAGATCCTTCCAAACAGCTCGGCCTGGTCCTCTCCGTATTCGACGTAGACATCGCCGGCGTCCGCCAGCGTGGCGCCCCGCAGGATCCAGGTCTCCCGGTTCGCGTCGAACCAGCCGTTTGGCCGGCCGTCGGTGATGCGCATCCGGTAGAGATAATCGAGCGACTTCTGCCGGATCGCCGTCGGCGCCCCACGGCAGTCGACGGTGCCCGCCAGGTCGTAGGGCACGCCCAGCACCACGAAGTCACTGGCCGAGGTGTAGGCCGGCGCGTTGCAGAATCGATAAGGCACTGTCGTGCGCAGGCGGAGCGCGCGGTCCGCGCGAGGCGCGTCGGCGTCGAGGAGGAGCCGCTTCTCCAGCAGCTTCCCGACCCGCGCGCGTGCGCCGGCCATGGCTCCGGGCGGAACCACCTCATCCAATCTGCGCGGCTTCGCGAACGCCTTCAGGAACTGGTAGGCGGCAATGGACAACTTCATGCGCGCCGCCGAGGCGAGGTTGGCGACCGTGACGTGGGTTTCGTCCTGGCTCTCCAAAATCCAATCGTCGGACAGCACCAGCCGGAGCGCGGACGGGTCACCCCGCTCCGCGGATGAAATAGACGCGTCGACTGGGAAATCCGGGTTGCGCATGTTCGCTCTCGCCCAGATCGCTCAGGCCCCGCTGTGCCGGACCTGGGCCCGGAACGTCCTGAGCTTGCCGAGCAGGCTGAAGGCGCGTGTCGCCAGGCTCCACAGCGTGACGGCCGCGCCCGCGAGCATCAACGAACGCCAGAAGACCTCCAGGAAGGCCTTGAGCAGCTCGACCAACGGCGCTCCGTCGCCAACAGCCTGGACGAAGGCGCGCAACAACGCGGGATATTCCTTGGCGATGCTCATAATCACGAACTGGAAGATCACCTTCAGGATGTAGGCCAGGAACAGCGTGCCCAAGGCCGTATAGATTCCCAGCGCCCACTTCGCCCTGCGGGTCAGGTCGATCTTCGGCCCCGACTCCTTGACTCCGAAGAGCTTTCCGCCGAGGTGCTGCATCCACAGCATCTGCTGCTTGCGCAGGTTCACGATGCCGAAGAAGTCGCTCATCAGCCAATAGCCGTCCATACGGAGGAACGGGTTGAAGGTCGTCGCGATCGAGAGATCGATGAGGACAAAGGCGACGAGGAAGACGATGTCTCCGGTCCGCAGGAACAGCGCCAGGGTCAAGAGCAGAAAGATCGACTCGAAGTAGACCCCGCCGATATCCACGACCGCGCGCTGCCGGCGTGGGAGCTTCCAGGCGTCTGATACGTTCGTCCAAAGGACCGTATAGATGATGTAGACGCCCCACCCGATGGTCATCCGCCGACAGCCGTAATAGGCGGCGGCGCTGGCATGTCCGAACTCGTGACAGAGGGTTCCCAGCGTGGAGAGCAGCATCACGGCCAGGACGCTGGTGGCGTCGAGCTGGTTGAAGTCGACGCGCTGAGCCGTGAGCAACACGCCGTACACGTAGGCGTGCGAGAGAACAGCCAGAATCAAGCCGAGCACCAGCGCCGGGGTCTTGAACATGAAACCCAGGCGCCGCGCTATCGGTTCGACGACGCTCGGAGGGATGATGGGGAGCTTGATGAACAGGAACGCGCGCTTGGGCTGCGAGCTGACGCCCGCACGCGAGGCGTCCTGGTCCGGGAGAATGAGAATGCCCTTGGGGAGCAGGGACTTCTCCACCAGGCGTCGGAGCCAATCCCGCTCGAAGGTCCCCTGCCCGCGCTGCAGAAACGCGTCAATGGCTTCGTCGGTGGTCCGGACGCCGTCGAACTCCCGCACCAGCTCCATGTAGGCCGTCGGCAGCGCGAAGCGCACCGCGTCGTTACCATCGGGGACGGCGCACATCACCATCGGCTTCGACGCATCCGAGTCGAAATCGGAGACCTCGATGAGGGGATTGGCCAACAGCCGGGCGGGTTGCGTCATGGTCCGAGCTTCCTGAACTCGCCTTCCAGGCAGACCTTTCGGGCGCTTCGAGCGATCTGCGACCGGATCGGGCCCAAGCCCGATCCGGCCTAGAGACTATCGGCAGGCGCCGAAAGTCGTACTGCTTACTCCACCGAGCGCTCGACCTGGGAGTCGCAGCGGCCGTTGCAGCGGCCGGCCAGCTCCAGGCGGTCCTCAAGCTCGATGATCTCGAACTCGTCAACCAGCAGGGTCTCGTTCTTCTCAACCGCCACGGCGTTCTTGTCGTTGTTCATTTGATGTTCCTCTGGGGAGATGCACTGTCTTTGCTACTGCATTACCAATCCCCGTGCATCGGAGGGTGGCAACTCCGGTTCGCCGGTGAGGCACGGCAAGCCGCGCTCCGGCCAGATTCAATTCGAGTTCAGCGCGTTGCTTCCGCGCTCCCGTGACACCGAACGGCGTCCCGGGACGCGAGCTGGCATATCAGGCTCCACATCCGCGAGCGTTCGTCGCTCGGGTGCCGGTCCAGCCACTGCAGGTCCACGCCTTGGCTTTCGTCCGCGAGGCGCGTCGCCAAGTCTATACTGGCGAACGGAAATTTGTAGCAGCGGCCGGTCATGGCGTCGGTCCAGACGATGTCGTTATCACCCGGGAGCTCGATGATGCGCCGTGTGTCCATCGCCACCCGGCCGCCAGTCCTCAGGTGCTCGGTCAGGCTCCGCTCGATCTCCTCGACCGGATGCTTGGTGGAGGGAATTGGAAGCCGCCACTGGTGGAACAAGTCGCCGCCGCACCACTCGTCGGCGTACGCGTTCAGCGCTTCGCCCAGGAAGGTGTAGGCGCTCTGCACTGCTTCCTCCACGAAGCGCTCCGCGTCCGCGCCGCGCAGCGGCCCGCCCGGATCGTGGACCGGCCCCGTCCTGCACGCCCGCTCGCCGTCAAGATGGTGGGCCACCATCGGGATGACCGGCGAACCGAACCGTGCCGCCATGGCGAACAACCCGTTCTTGACCCGGCACTCGCGCCCGAGCAGCGCCACCGTCGAGCGCCGCGCGTCGCCCCGCGTACCGTCACTGCCCGTGTTCCCATCGATGGTGGAGAAGGCCAGCTCGCCCCTGGCGAGCCCCTTGGCCAGCCCAATCGCGCCAGCGCGCGCCTCGACGTCGACAAAGTTGAGGCGTTTCCAGAGCGCCGCGTCCGGATTGCTGGCCCGCGCGGTCCAATAGTCATTGTACGAATCGCTCGCGAGCGGCAGGTGCGTCGCGATCCCCGCATGCGCGAAGTCGGAGGGGAGAAAGCGCATGTGGCCGAAGTGAAAAGAAACGCCCACCACCCCACGGCCGCGCTCGAGCAGCGCGCGCACCTGCTCGACGTGCTCCCCCTTCAACTGCGGCCCGTCGGGCGCCTGCGTCAACCTCGGCAGGTAATGTTGGTGGTACTCCCACCCACCGAGAATCTTGCTGATCGCGGCGGCACGCGCGGCTCGCGCAATCCGCTCCCGCGACCAATCCCGGCCGAACAGCGACAAGAGGTTGAGACGGTAAGCGCGCAGCCCGAATGGCAGGAGCTCGTCGTCGCTGAGCGACTGGACCAGGTCGAACACCTCACTCTTGCTCGCGTCGCTCCGGGCGAGCAGGTGATTGACCCGGTCGAGCCTGGTCGATGTGGAGGTGGCGGCGTTGTCGGGGGCCGTTCCCTGGGGCATCGTCATGGCGCGCTCTGCTTGGCGTTGGGCGGCGTCGGCGACTCCCGCTCCTCTCCTCCGTCGAGTGGCGCAGGCACGGCCGCCGAAGAGACAGCCGCGCTTTGCGCTGCGGCCTGTGTGGCCTTGAAGTAGTCGACCATCTCCCGCTTGGCGGTGAAGCGGATGGTCGGACAAGGACGCTGGTTGTAGTCCATGCGGATCTGCGGACAATGCACGCCCTGGCAAGCCGGCAGATTGTGGCAGCTCTGGCAGCCGGTATCCCGCTCGAAGGCCGGCTCGGTCCACAGGGCCATCTTATCCGTGTTCAAGTCGAGCGAGCCGTCGGGCTGGATCTTCCCGACGATGTTTCGATCCTTCTTGTTGAGGTCGATCGTGCACTTCATCAGGTCGCCGTGGGCGCCCACGATGAAGTTGTAGGGCCTGACCGCGTAGCACACGTCCGTCCCCACCCTGGCGCCGGGCCGCCACCCGCTGGTGACGCGCAGGCCCAGCGACCGGGCCGCGGCCTTCAGCCGCATGTGCGCGGAATGAGATTCGTCCTTGCCGCAGACGTCCAGGTTGGCGTCATTGCTCCCGCCCCACCTCCCTACCGCGTGGAAGGAAACGGTGAAGCGGTCGTCGTCGCTGAACTTGTCCTTGAGGGATTGCAGGAACTCTTCCAGGCCCTCGACATTTGTCTTGGCGAAGTTGACTCGAATGACGACGGAGAAGTCGTCGGCGCGCTCGCTCAGCTTCACCAGGTTGTCGTAGATCGTCTGGTACGTGCCGCCGCCATCGCGCGCCGGCCTGTGCTGGTTGTGGTGCTCCGGCAGGCCATCCAGGGTGATCTGGAAGTCGGTGATGCCCCACGAGAGGAGGCGACCGGCCACGTCCTCCGTCAGCAGGTAGCCGTTCGTGGTCATGTGGCTGGAGAACCGAAGCCCCTCGCGCTTCGCTGTTTCAGCGAAGAACGGCGCCAGGTCTTCAATGGCTTCCATCCCGTACAGCGGCTCGCCTCCGAACCAGGAGACGTTGAACTCGCGCAGGGTCCGAACACGGCTCTCCACGAGCTTCTTGATGCTCGCGCGCACATCGGGGCGCATCGTGCCGCGCTTGAAATCCTCGTAGCAGTACGTGCACCGGAAGTTGCAATCCTCGGAGGCCAGCAGGATCAGCTCGAGGATGTCATTGCGGTGATTCGCCTGGCCGAACGCGTACTGGACCCGACGCACCTCGTCGGCCTCCTTCGCGATCAGGAAGCCTCTCTTGGAGAGGTAGCCGACGATACCGTCGCCGTTGGAGCTGAGCCCCTTCTGGCTGATCAACTCGAGCACCGACTCGCGTTGCGCCGGGCGGAACGCGTTCAGCGACCCCGAATAGGTGTTCCACAGCAGCAGCCAACCATCGTCCGTTAGCGCCTGGACATTGAAGCGCGAAGGCTTCCAGTCCCGCTTCGCGGCGACCGGCGTGAGAGGTGCGCTCGCGGATGATTCACCGACCGAAGTGCGCGGAATTCGATCGAGAGGGGACTTGAAGAGGATGTCCTTGCCCGTTGCCACGCGACCTCCTTGATACCCGGACCGAATCGAGCCCCATACAGGCGAAACAGCGCGAGGCGCGACTTCAGATACATTCCCGCTTTATCTTGCTACCACGCTTAAATTTGAGTTGCAACAGGCCCACTGCTTAAAACACGGATTCCAACTTATTGGGCGCTGCGTCATGATTGCACCAGGCCTGGGTCGAAACGCACGCCGTCCCCCTGTGGATGCGGGAGGTCATCGAGCACCGCCCCGCCGCTCGCGTCCCGGACCTGCCCGCCGCAGCGCCGCCACCCTCCTCCGGGGCGCCTCGTCCTGGGCCGTGCCGAGAGCCTGGCTGGCGTCAACGTGGACGTCCGGTCCGTGAGCGCGAACGTGTACACACCCCGGACCGGAGCGTCAGGCTGGTACTGAGGGCTCACTTCAGAACTGCCACTCCTTGCCCTTCTGGCTCAGCACCTCGCGGGTCGCGGATACATCCCCGAGCGCCTTGAAGGGAGATGAATCCGCGAGCTTCAGCACCGACTCGAGAACCGCGCCCGTGAGCTGAGGGTTGTTCGTGGCGATGGCGGAGTCGAGCCGCTCGAAGAGCTGACGGAAGTTCTCTTTTCGCTCGTCGAAGGAGCGGTCGAGATAGTCGAGCAGGACGTCACGCTTGGCGTGAATGCGCTCCACGTCGACGTACGCGGCCATCTGGATGCGGACCTGCTCGGTCTTCTCCTTCTGGATGTCTCGAATACACTCGGCCACTGTCTTGAGTCCCTCAAGGACCTCGGAGACGCCAGGGCCCTGCTGCCTGGCCATTCGGTCGGCGGTCATACAAAGGACTCCTGGAGCAACTGTCGCTGTTGGGCAAGCAGCGCCTCTGCCTGTTCGTTGATGTTGCCCTCGGCCGTGAAGATGGCCACGCGGAGCAGTTCGCTCTCCGCCTTGGCGAGCTGCATCGCCGAGGCGAACTTCCGAAGGTGTTCGTCGTTTGCCGGGTCGAAGCTGCCATCCAGCGCCCAGAGCGCGTCAATGGCGCGGTTGGCGCGCACGTCGAGCGCTGTCGTGACTTGCCGAAGCTCGTCGACGCGGGTGCCCGCCCGGCCGAGAAGCGCAATGGCCGCTTCGAGTTGCGCCACCATCTTGTCCACTTCAGCCGCGAAATCCTCGGCCTTCGTCTTCGCCTTCTCCCCTTCCCTGGCGATGACGAAACCGGCGACGACCGCCGCTGGGGCGACCGCGATGCCTCCCAGGACGACGGCGCCGCCCGCGACACCGAAGCCGCCAGTGGCCAGGGAGCCGCCACCGAGCCACGCGAGCAGCGCGCTCTTCGCCGCGGCACCCGTGAGGCCGGAGATGGCGGTTCCGGTTCCCGCCGTCGCGAAGGTCGTGACGAGGCTCGTGGTCACCGCGCTCGCCCCCGCTCCGGTGAGGGTTGCCGTGACCGCGCCGGAGAGGGTCCCACCGGCCTCCAGGTACTGGGCGGCGAAACGGCCGACCTCCTCGCGGGTCACGCCCAGGGCGCCCAGGCTCTCCAGGGCCGACAGCCGGGCCTTCTGTTCCAGCTGCTCAAGAAAGTCGAAGAGGCGCCGGAAAGTAGTCACCGTCACCGTCTTCCGCTGTCCCTCCAAGGCATCCAACCTCACCTGGAGCGAGGCGCGCGCCTCTTCGAGACGAGCAACCCACTCCTGATGGCGCTCCTCGGCCTCTTCACCAATGGCCTTGGCCTCCTTCATGGCCTGGACGCCGTCATAGCCCTTCTTTCCGCCATACCCAAGCAGGGCGGCGACACCGATTACCACAGGAATGAATGGCAGTGGCATGGGATTCCCTTTCAGCCCAGTTGCGCCTTTCAGAACGCCGCCGCTGGAAAGTCCATCGAGTCCGACGCTCGCCGAGGCAGGGCTATGCGCAGTCTCTCGCGAGGGCGACCATCTGAACATCATCCTAGAGAGGTATGGTCCCCCGCCTTGCCCTCAGGCATGAGTGAAAGCACACCCGCCTAGATCTCAATTCGGCACTGTTGAATTTTCCATCCAAGCGCCGCCTCGGGAATAGGCCGGGTAAGACAGCACCCACTGACCGCGTCCTGACCGGTAACTACCAGTATGGCAACATTAGTTGAAGGAGGGGAACCATGCACATCCAACACGTAGAAATCTGGAATTTCAGGAAACTCCAAGCCGTCTGGATCGATTTCGCGGACGAGACGACTGTATTCGTAGGCGCAAACAACAGCGGGAAAACATCCGCCTTTCAACCGCCTGCCGGGTGCGCTCGGGCGGAGGGACACCATTTCAGCTCGCTCAATTTCGACACCGGGCTTAAGGGCCCGCTCACAATTTACTTGGCCCTGAGAGGCGTTCCCATGTGTTGCTGAGCATGATGGATGAGGGAGACCGGCCCGTTCTCGCACCGACTGGATGATGGGATCCCAAGTGGAGGCTTCAAAAATGCCATCACGGAACCGAACCACCAGAGGTCACGCTCGTTATGGGACCCAACTCCTTGACGCGACAGCAGTTTCCGCGAGAAGCAGAACTGATTGCTCCCATCCTGCGGTTCTCCGTGTCCTTCCGGCAGACGTGCGTGAAGGGCCCTGGTGCCCCCCGGTACCGTCCTCGGCCCATTGGAGTGGACCGGGAGAGACACGGTGGCGAGAGGCAGTATCGCAGCGGAGGAGTTGGAGGCGTTG
>NZ_JABXEP010000076.1:0-38665 GCF_013372605.1 Myxococcus sp. AM009 | reverse complement strand
ACTGGGGGCAGGGCGGGGTAGGACTCCGGGCGTGGGTCTGGAACGGCGCTGGCGGGAGGCGAACAGCCGGCTCGGGCGTCCGCTTCCTTGCGCATGGGCGCCACGTCCGATACCGATCCAGGACCGTGATTGATGATACGCCCGAGGCCTCGCAGGACCTGAGCGCCCTGCTGGACGATGTGCGCCGCCACCTCCTCTGGCAGGAGGAGGCCGCTGGCCGGGTGCTGATGATTGACGCCAAGGCGGCGCTCGAGCTCCAACGCTCGGCTCCCTCCTTGCGCGCGCGCTTCGCCCGGACCCAGGGGACCGCGGACGCCGCGCCGCAACCTCGCCCCGAGGCCCCGTCGGCCCGGGTGCCGCCTCCGTCCACGCCTCCTGCTCGTCCCGAGGCCCCGCTGCCCCGCCCGCCGCTGGCGAGCCCGGCGCCGGCGCCTCGGACGCCGGGCGCGGGGATGCGCGTGGAGGCGCCGCCGCCCGCGTCGCGACCCACCGGAGCCCTGCCCGGGGCGGCGAACGGCGAGCGGCCGACGCTGGATGAGGTTCGCCGGGAGCTGGGGGACTGCCAGCGCTGCAAGCTGTGCTCGACGCGGAAGAACCTCGTGTTCGGCTCAGGCAACCCCCGCGCGGAGCTGGTGTTCGTGGGCGAGGGTCCGGGAGAGCACGAGGACCTGCAGGGCGTGCCCTTCGTCGGCGCGGCCGGCGACCTGCTGACGAAGATGATTGGCGCGATGGGCTACCGCCGCGATGACGTCTACATCTGCAACGTCGTGAAGTGCCGGCCACCGGGGAACCGCAACCCGGAGCCGGAGGAGATTGCCGCCTGCGAGCCTTTCCTGCGCGCGCAGCTGGCCGCCATCCAGCCCAAGGTGGTGGTGGCGCTGGGCAAGTTCGCGGCGCAGACGCTGCTGCGGGACAGCACGCCCATCACCCGCCTGCGCGGCAACTGGCGCACCTACGAGGGCATCCAGCTGATGCCCACCTTCCACCCGGCGTACCTCCTGCGCAGCCCGGCGGAGAAGCGCAAGGCGTGGGAGGACCTCCAGGCGGTGATGAAGGCGCTGGGGAAGCAACCCGGCTCGCGCGCGTAGCCGCGGGCCCGATGAAGGGAATGCACGGATGAATGGATTGCTGGAGTCGAATGAGCTGCTGTCGCCCGCGCTGGAGTCGAACCCGCTGGGGGACCCGGCTCGCCGCAACCTCACCGTGTACCTTCCGCCGGGCTACGGCGCGGATGACCGGCGCTACCCCGTCGTCTACTTCCTGCATGCCTTCGGCAACAGCGGCGGCTCGTGGACGAACGCCTCGGGCTTCGCGCCCACCGTCCCCCAGCGCCTGGACGCGCTCGTCGAGTCAGGCGCGGTTCCGCCCGTCATCGGCGTCTTCCCGGATGCCTGGACGTCGCTGGGCGGCAGTCAGTGGGTGAACAGCGACGCCATTGGCCGGTACCGCGATTACCTGACCAAGGACGTGGTCGGCTTCGTGGACCGCACCTACCGCACCCTGCCGAAGGCGGCCTCGCGCGCCGTGGTGGGCCACAGCTCCGGCGGGTACGGCGCGCTGGTGATGGGCCGCTACCACCCGGACCTGTTCTCCCATGTGGGCGCGCACGCCGCGGACTCCTACTTCGAATACTGCTACCTGCCGGACCTGCCGAAGGCCGCGGCGGCGCTGCTGAAGGCGGGCGGCGTGGAGGCGTGGCACGCCGAGTTCCGGGCGCGCGTGCGTGAGACGAAGATGCGCGGCGACGACTTCCCGGTGGTGAACGTCCTGGCGATGGCCGCCGCGTATTCTCCGAAAAAGGGCGAGCCGCTCAACGTGGAGCTGCCCTTCGACGCGAACACGGGCCGGCTGCGGCTGGACGTGTGGAACCGGTGGCTGGTGCACGACCCGGTGCGCTTCGTGCCCAAGTTCATGGACGCGTTCCGGAAGCTGAAGACGGTCTACCTGGACTGTGGGGCGCGCGACGAGTTCAACATCCGCTGGGGCACGCGGATGCTCGCGGAGGAGTTCGAGAAGGCGGGCGTGGACCGCGTCCACGAGGAGTTCGAGGACGGCCACTCCGGGGTGTCGTACCGCTTCGCGCGCTCGCTGTCCGTCCTGGTGCCGAACCTGGCGCAGGACTGACGTGACGGGGCCAGGGCCTTTCGCCCGGGGGGCGGGATGCCCGCTGGGGGACGCCCCGGCCCACCGCGCGTGACGTGGCGCTGGCCTTTTCCCTGTCCGAGCGGGTAGACGCGTCCCTGGGTGCGCCCCGCCGCGGCGGGGCCGGGCGCCCGACAACCTTCATGGAGACGGGAACATGCGCATCGACCTCTACGGGCTGTCTCGCGTCGTCGGCGAGAAGGGCGTGCTGCCCCAGCGCGCGAAGCAGCTGGACCCCGCGCTGCCGTGCCGCGAGTCTGAGCTGCTCATCGACGTGGAGAGCCTCAACATCGACGCCGCGTCCTTCAAGCAAATCAAGGGCGAGGTGGGCGGCGACGCGAAGCGCATTGGCGAGCGCATCCAGCAAATCGTCCGCGAGCGGGGGAAGATGCAGAACCCCGTGACGGGCTCGGGCGGCATGTTGATTGGCCGCGTGAAGGAAATAGGCGCGAAGCACCCCGCGCGCGAGCTGCTCAAGGTGGGCGACCGCATCGCCACGCTGGTGAGCCTGACGCTGACGCCCCTGGTCATCGACGAGGTGAAGGCGGTGCACGCGGACATCGACCGCGTGGACATCCGCGGACACGCGCTGCTCTTCGCCAGCGGCATCTACGCGAAGCTGCCCTCGGACATGCCGGACACGCTGGCGCTCGCGGCGCTGGACGTGTGTGGCGCGCCCGCGCTGGTGGCCCGGCACGTGCGGCCGGGCATGACGGTGGCGGTGCTGGGCGCGGGCAAGAGCGGGGCGCTGTGCCTGGCGCAGGCGCGGCGCAACCTGGAGAGCCGGGGCAAGCTGCTGGCGCTCGACGTGTCCCAGGGCGCGCTGGACCTGCTGTCCGGCATTGGCCTGTGTGACGTGGCGCTGAAGGTGGACGCCACGCAGGGCGTGGACGTCATGGAGGCGGTGAGCCAGGCGACGGACGGTCAGCTCTGCGACCTGGTGGTCAACTGCGCCAGCGTGGGCAACACGGAGATGGCCACCATCCTGTCGGTGAAGGACGGCGGCACCGCCATCTTCTTCTCCATGGCCACCAGCTTCACCACGGCGGCCCTGGGCGCCGAGGGCGTGGGCAAGGACGTCACCATGGTGGTGGGCAACGGCTACGTGCCCGGCCACGCCGCGCTGACGCTGGACCTGCTGCGCACCGAGCCGGAGTTGCTCCAGCTCTTCGGCACGCGGTACGTCTAGCAGCCGGGCAGCGCCTTCCTGTCATCGCGCCGAGGCGGAGGTCTCCGGCGCGGTGGTCGCCCGCGGCACGGGCGCGCGGGGCTCCTGCGTGCGCGCCCAGTCCTGGGCGCTCCGGCCGCTGCCATCGCGCACGTCGGCAGAGGCGCCCTGCTGGCGGAGCTGGTCCACCACCTCCCCGCGGCCGAACAGGGACGCGAACATCAGCGCCGTCTGTCCGAAGCGGTTGCGCTGGTCCACCGCGCAGGGCTGCTGATTGAGCAGCCCGACGATGTCCGCATATCCCTTGAAGGCCGCGCCCATGAGCGCGGTGTTGCCGTTGTTGTCGCCAGCGCACGCATCCGCGCCCCCGGCGAGCAGGGCGCGCACCGTGTCCGCATGCCCGTGGTAAGCGGCGAGGATGAGCGGCGAGAAGCCGCGAGCATCCCGCGCCTCCACCGGCGTCCCCGCCTGGACGAGCCCGGCGACGATGTCCGTCTCTCCGGCGCGGGCGGCGGCCAGCAGGTAGCGCTCCGCCTCGCTCGTGGCCAGCAGGCGCCCTTGCGGCGCGGGCGTGGCGCGCAGGGACATCCACGCGGCCGTCAACACCCCGGCACCCAGCATCACCAGGCCCAGCGTTCCCAGCAGCAGCTTGCGAATCATGACGGACTCCAGATGAGCGGGGCCTGCTCCCGCTGAGGGAAGGCCGGGATGTGACGGGCGGCGAGCGGGGGGGAAGTCGCCAGGCGGCCACCACACCCCGGCCTTCTCCCAGGGGGAGTGGCCGGAAGCGCCGGGCCCTGGCGGAGACAGCCATGCCAGGGCCCGGAGAAGAACGAATCAGGGGGCGGCGAGCGTGGCCACGGCGGCCTTGGCGTCGTCCACCTTCACGTTGACCGCCTTGGCCAGGCGGGTGCCGTACTCAGCGTTGGCCATGAAGAAGTGGCCCACCATGCGCGCCTTCACCTTGGGGTCACGCACCTGGTTCAGGTCCGCGGCCAGGTTCTTGATGAGGCGGGCCTTCCCGCCCGCGTCGAGCGCCAGATAGAAGGCGCCGGCCTGCGCGAAGTTGTCCGTCTTGGTGATGCCCCGCTGCTGCGTGGTGCCGCTGAGCGGCGCGTTGGAGAGGAGGTACTGCGGCGCGTCCTGCGTCTCTCGGGTGACGCTGGGCTCGTAATTCACATCCGACTTCGTGTTGGCGAAGTTCATGCTGCCCGCCTGGCTGTTGTTGTTCACCGTGGCGCGGGCGCGGTTGATGGGCAGCGACTGGTAGTTGGCGCCAACGCGGTAGCGCTGGGTGTCCGCGTAGGAGAACAGGCGGCCCTGCAGGAGGCGGTCCTCGGAGGGCTCGATGCCGGGGGGCTGCACGCCGGGCGAGAAGGCCGCCTGCTCGGTCTCCTCGAAGAAGTTGTCGGGCATCTTGTTGAGCGTGAACTTGCCCAGCTTGATGGAGGGCACCTGCGACTCGGGCCAGATCTTCGTCGCGTCGAGCGGATCGAAGCTGAACGTGTCCAGCTCCTTGGGGTCCAACACCTGCGCGCTCAGCTCCCACGAGGGGAACCTGCGAGCGCCAATGGAGGCATAGAGGTCCGTGGTGGCGTGCTGGTGGTCCTCTCCGACGACGCGAGCGGCCTCCTCGGCGGTGAGGCTCGTCACGCCCTGCTGCGAGGCCCAGTTGAACTTGACGTACTTGTAATCGCCCTTCGCGTTGACGAACTTGAAGGCGTGCACGCCGTGCCCGTTCATCTGGCGGAAGTTCGCCGGGATGCCGAGGTCCGAGTACACCTGCGTGAGCATGTGCGTGGACTCGGGCTGGTGTGAGAAGAAGTCGAAGAAGCGGTGCGGGTCCTGCTTGTTCGTCACTGGCGACGGCTTCAGCGAGTGCACCATGTCCGGGAACTTGATGGCGTCGCGGATGAAGAAGACGGGCAGGTTGTTGCCGACCAGGTCCCAGTTGCCCTCGTCCGTGTAGAACTTGAGCGCGAAGCCGCGAGGGTCGCGCAGCGTCTCCGGCGAACCCGACGGATGGATGACCGTGGAGAAGCGCACGAACATCGGCGTCTTCTTGCCCTTCGCGGAGAAGAGGGACGCGCGCGTCAGCTTGGAGAAGTCGCCGTAGCTCTCGAAGGTGCCGTGGGCGCCGGCGCCGCGGGCGTGGACCACGCGCTCGGGGATCCGCTCACGGTCAAAGCGCGCCAGCTTTTCGATGAGGTGGAAGTCCTCCAGGAGGATGCCGCCACGCGGGCCGGCCGTCTTGGCGCTCTGGTTGGTCCCCACGGGGGAGCCGGTGTCCGTCGTCAGGGGAGGGGGCGTCGCGGCAACGGCGGCCGATCCGCCAAAGAGAATGGCGGTCAGAAGCAGGGAGCGGGTTTGCAAGGGGTTCTCCTTGTCTCAGGGGGTGAGGCAGTCCCGTCCTGAGCAGGCGCCATGCCATTGCACGATGTTCAATGATTCCAATGGGTTGTGTTTTTTCGCTCAGGCGTACCCACCGAGCAGTCGGTGCAATCACCGTCCTGTCGGTGGGCGAAATCACCGGCGGTTCGGTGCAGTGAGTCCAGAACCGATAATGCGGTGCGGCAATGTCGGACAGGTGTGCATCGGCGCTACCGGCGCTCGTTCGGGCGGGTAAGGTGCGTCCATGCCAGGCCCGTTCATTGAAGACGCGCGGATCGCAAATGCGCGCAAGCTGGCGGACGAAATCGTCAACCCGATCTTCGACCTCATCCGCCGTAACACCACTGTATCGACCGAGCGCACCGTGTTGCGCTTCTTCGGCCTCTCTGGAGCTGGCGCGCGGGGCGTGCCGCTCGCCAACCTGATGGTGGACAAGCTGAAGGCCGCCGGGGTCCTCAACAAGGGGGCCGCCTACTGGTATGGCCGCGCGCTGCAGTTGGGCGCGAAGAGCCCGCTGGAGGCCGTGGAGCGGCTGACGGCGCTCCCCACGGAGAAGCTGGCCCCGTTGTCGCCCGAGCAGGAGCACAACCTCCGCGAGGAGGTGCGCGCGGAGGCCCGCGCCGCGCTCGACGACTTGAAGGCGCGCATCGCCCAGCGGGAAGAACTCCAGAAGGAGTTCCCCATGCCCCCCACGCCGCACAAGTACGTCATCGTGGCCACGGGCAACATCTACGACGACGTGGACCAGGCGCGCGCGGCGGCCCAGGCGGGCGCGGACGTCATCGCCGTCATCCGGTCCACGGCGCAGTCGCTGCTGGACTACGTGCCCCACGGCGCGACGACGGAGGGCTACGGCGGCACCTACGCCACCCAGGAGAACTTCCGCATCATGCGCGAGGCCCTGGACGACGAGAGCCGCAAGCTCAAGCGCTACATCCAGCTCACCAACTACTCGTCCGGCCTCTGCATGTCGGAGATCGCCTTCTGCGCGGCCTACGAGAAGCTGGACATGCTGCTCAACGACGCGATGTACGGAATCCTCTTCCGTGACATCAACATGCGGCGCACGTTCATCGACCAGTACTTCAGCCGCCGCATCTGCGCCCTGGCCGGCATCATCATCAACACCGGCGAGGACAACTACATCACCACCGCGGACGCGTACGACGCGGCCCACACCGTCATCGCCAGCCAGTTCATCAACGAGTGCTTCGCCAAGCGCGCGGGCCTCAAGGACTGGCAGTTGGGCATTGGCCACGCCTACGAAATCGACCCGTACCGCGAGGACACGCTGCTGCTGGAGCTGTCCCAGGCCATGCTGGTGCGCCGCTGCTTCCCGGACGCGCCGCTGAAGTACATGCCGCCCACCAAACACAAGGAGACGGACATCTTCTTCAGCCACGCGTACGACGTGATGTCGAACCTGGTGGCCATGTGGACGCGGCAGGGCATCCAGCTGCTGGGCATGATGACGGAGGCCATGCACACGCCGCTCCTGGCGGACCGCTACGTGGCGCTCAAGTCCGCAGCCTACATCCACCGCGCGGCGCGGGGCATCGACGAGGAGTTCACCGTCCGGGAGGACGGGAAGATCGCCAACCGGGCCCGCGAGGTGTTCGCCCGGGCGGAGCAGCTGCTCCAGGAGTGCCGCGACGAGGGCATGGTGACCGCCATCGGACGGGGCCACTTCGGTGACGTGAAGCGCGAGGAGACCGGCGGCAAGGGCCTCGACGGCGTGCTGGAGAAGGCGCCGGACTATTTCAATCCGTTCCTGGAACTCCTGGAGGCGCAGTGATGCTCGGTTCAGTCCTAGCCATGGTTCTCACCGCGGGCGGCTCCGCGGACGCGCTGGCGCAGGTCCAGGTGAAGAACGTGTCCCTGCAGGTTCCCGCCTCGTGGAACCGCTCCGAGGACGCGGGGACGTACAAGTTCCAGGCGCCCAGCGGGGACGCCTACTTCCTGGTGGACGTGGGCGCCGTGCAGACGGCGGGCATGAAGGCCCAGACGTGCGTGGACAAGATTGTCGCGTCCATTGGCGGCAAGGGCTGGGAGCGTCTGAAGGTGGGCGCCCAGCCGGCGGCGAAGCGTCAGGAGACGGACGTGGCGCCGGATGGCAGCGGCGCGGTGGACTCCGTGACGTATGTGGGCTGTGACGGAAAGACGACGTGGTCCGTCGTCTTCTACCTGGAGCAGACGAAGAAGGAGCGGTTCGCGCCGCTGGCCCAGAAGGTGGGCTCCAGCGTCAAGATTCAGCGGGCCGGGGGGAAGTGAGCCGATGGTGAAGCCGAGCAAGCAGATCATCCGTCCCTACGGCGACCGGCGGGACGACGGCGTGGTGCAGCTGTCGTTCACCCTGCCGGTGCCGCTGTCCGAGAAGGCCAAGGAGGCCGCCGCCGTCTTCACGAAGAAGATGGGCTTCACCGACGTGAAGGTGGCCGCCGCCGAGCGCGCCGCGGACGCCTACACCTTCTTCATCGTCTACGCCCGGTCGGCCGTCGCGCTGGACTACGCCGAAATCGACGTGCCCGAAGTCGTCGTGAAGAAGATGTCCTTCGACGACCTCAACGCCTTCATCAAGGAGAAGGTGAAGCGGCGCATCGTGGTGTTCGGCGCGTGCACGGGCACGGACACGCACACGGTGGGCATTGACGCCATCCTCAACATGAAGGGCTACGCGGGCGACTACGGCCTGGAGCGCTACCCCGGGTTCGAGGCCTTCAACCTGGGCAGCCAGGTCCCGAACGAGGACCTCATCAAGAAGGCCCTGGCGCGCAACGCGGACGCCATCCTGGTCAGCCAGGTCGTCACCCAGCGCGACGTGCACAAGGACAACTCGCGGCACTTCATTGACGCCGCGAAGGCCGCCGGCATCCACGGGAAGGTCCAGCTGCTGCTGGGTGGGCCCCGCGTGGACCACAAGCTGGCGCTGGAGCTGGGCTTCGACGCCGGCTTCGGGCCCGGCACCAAGCCGTCCGACGTGGCCAACTACATCGTCCACGCGCTCCTGAAGAAGGAAGGCAAGGAGCCGCAGGACGCGCACTCCAAGGGGGAGCCCCAGTGAGCGTGGGAACGAAGGCGGTCATCCGGCTGCGCATGAGCAGCCACGACGCGCACTACGGCGGCAACCTGGTGGACGGCGCGCGCATGCTGGGCCTCTTCGGCGACGTGGCCACGGAGCTGTGCATCCGCAGCGACGGGGACGAGGGCCTGTTTCGCGCCTATGACGCCGTGGAGTTCCTGGCCCCGGTGTACGCGGGGGACTTCATCGAGGCGGAGGGCGAAATCGTCAGCGCGGGCAACACGTCGCGGAAGATGCGCTTCGAGGCGCGCAAGGTCATCAGGCCGCGGCCGGACGTGAATGACTCGGCGGCGGACGTGTTGGCGGAGCCGGTGGTGGTGTGCCGGGCCTCGGGGACGTGTGTGGTGCCCAAGGAGAAGCAGCGAGGCGCGAAATGAGCACGCCCATGGTCATCACCGCGGCCCTGGTGGGCGCGGAGACGACGCGCGAGCAGACGCCGCACCTGCCCATCACCGCGGAGGAGATCGCCGAGGACGCCGCGCGCTGCCGCGAGGCCGGCGCGGCGATGGTGCACATTCACGTGCGCACGCCGGACGGCAAGCCGTCCCAGGACGCGGAGCTGTTCCGGGCGGCCATCCGCGCCATCCGCAAGCGCACGGACGTGCTCATCCAGACGTCCACGGGCGGCGCGGTGGGCATGACGGTGGACCAGCGCTGTGGGCCCCTGACGCTCACCGGCGAGGACCGGCCGGACATGGCCACCTTGACGACGGGCACGGTGAACTTCGGCGAGGAGGTCTTCTGGAATCCCCGGCCGTTGGTGCGCGACATCGCCAGGCGCATCCGGGCGATTGGCCTGCGGCCGGAGCTGGAGTGCTTCGACGTGGGCATGATTGACGAGGCCCGCTACCTGGCGAAGGAGGGGCTGGTGGACCTGCCGGCGCACTTCGACTTCGTGCTCGGGGTGCCGGGCACGTTGCAGCCGCGGCCGGAGGTGCTGGACTTCATGATTGCCTCGCTGCCTGAAGGCTCCACCTGGACGGTGGCGGGCGTGGGCCGGCACCAGCTGGCCTACGTGGACGAGGCGGCGAAGCGGGGCGGCAACGCGCGCGTGGGCCTGGAGGACAACATCTACCTGTCCAAGGGCGTGCTCGCGAAGGGCAACTGGGAGCTCGTCGCCGAGGCGGCGAAGCGCGCGCGTGCGCATGGCCGCGAGCCGGCGACGCCGGAGCAGGCTCGCAAGCTGTTGCGGTTGTCGTAGCACCCCGAACATCTTCGTGACGGCCGCCGCCCGAGTCTTGCCGGGCGACGGTCGTCCTCGAGGTACGAGGGTGGCTTTCGTTCCGAAAAGATCAGGTAAATTGTTCTTTAAATGAAAATCCAGAGTTCTGGACTTGGCTTGTTGTGTCTCCTGGCCCTCGTGTCGCTGGGCTGCACCAGCAGCGCCACCGGAACTGCCAGCCGCCGCGATGCCTATGCCCTGGCGGCATGCACCGACACGGTGTCGTGTTGCGTCCAGCGCAACGTTGGAATGCCCGAAGCGTGCGGCCTCACAGCGGGCGAGGCCGCCGCTCACCTCGCGACCATGGACGCCGCGGTCAAGTTCGTGAACGAGAGTGCGAGCGAAAAAACTGACGCCGCCGCCGACGACGAATGGCGGGAGCACTGCACTGAGCAGTATGTCCGGTGTCGAGACCAGAAGAAGCCCCGATGGATTGGGGACTGCTACGCCTGCTTTCGCTACTGCGAGGGGCAACGAGAGTGGCCCTTCGGGGACTGTCACCCCCGTTAGGAGAGCTACATGCCCAGCCAACGCGATTGGGACGCGGTCAAAGACCTGAGCCGCCGCATCACGGACCCGGTGCAACCCTTCCTCACTGCCGAAACGCGCGCCCTTGTCCAATCCACGGCGCACGACGTGGGGATTCCGCCCGGCGAGACAGCGCGTGCGCTTCAGAATGACGAAAGCGCCGCTGTCCTCGTCAAGGAGATTGCATCCCGAATCACCGCCGGGTCGCGGCGCCTTTCTCGCACATTGGTGGAAGTAGACCGACGCCGGGATGCTGGGGACTTGGATGGCGCTCGCCAACTGCTGAATGACGTGCTGGCTGTTGAGGTCGTGCTGCACTACCAGGACATCGTGCATGTGTACCTCGAGGCGCTGGACGGCGAGCAGTGAATGACCACTGGTGCGTGACATCGCCAGGCGCATCCGGGCAATCGGGCTGCAACCAGAGTTGGCGTGCTTTGACAGCGCGTGCGTGCGCATGGTCGCGAGCCGACGACGCCGGAGCAGGCGCGCGAACGGTCAAGTCCCGAATCCTGTGTAGTTGGTCCGGAGGGGATTCGGGGGAGGGAAGCTCCTTGGTGGCATCATGCAGCGGCGGTGTCAGGGGTCGAATTCAACAGGGACATGTCGAGGTAGCGACGGTCATCCCAGACGCCGGTGACTTCGAGTGCGACGGCGAAGCCCTCGCGCAGGCACGCCATGGCCTGGAGCCCAAGGACTGGCACGCCGAGCATGGCCTCCCGCTGACTCGAGCGCCCCTTTCCCATCAACCATCGCGAACCCCTCATGCGCACCTCCAGTGATGTCCATCAACAAGCGTGACGGACGACGGAGCATCCGCCCTGATGGACATCAACCAGCCGGCTCACCCGGACATCAACAAACGTGCGTGGCAACACAGCCTTTCACGCACCATGAGCGCAGCAGTGCGCCGCAGAGAGGTGGGCTACGTCGATGGCGCTCGCCAGTTGATCCATGACGCATTGGCCGTCGAAGTGGTGCTGCTCTATCGGGACAGTCTGTCTGCATGTGAGGAGTCCCTGGATGACGAGCCATAGCTCGACAGCCGAGGCGTGACTGACGTCGTGCCCCCGTTGTCGTTCAGGGGAGTGCGTTCATCGAGAATGGTGGACGCATCAAGCTTGATCTTGCAGGTCTGCAGCACGGTATCGAGGATATAATCACGTTGGAATTGCATAAAATTCTAGGAACAAAAAATGGGGAGTGACCACTGACTTTTCCGCAATGGAGAGCGGCTCACCGGTGACGCGCTTGAGGAGGCAATTGAGCCATGGCGGCAGCTGACGAATGGGACAATGTCGACAGTGCTTTCGGGCGCCTAGAGCGATATCGCGTGCTTCATCCGGCGCTGGCGGCAATGAGGCGACTGGTCGACATGATCAAGCATGACCCGGCGTTCGCCGACGTGCATCCGGTGGTGTCGCATGCGTCGCTGGTTCTCTCTCGGGCACACGCGAAGGGAGGCGTGGGCGTGGCCTGGCATGAGGGCGACGTATATGTAGTGTCGTTCATTGATTCACCGCTGAAGTTTTCGGGGCGAAGATTTGTTCGCGAGGACGACGTGATTCGGGTGCTGTGTGAGTACCTCAGGGGGAAGTCCTGAATTCTGCGTAGTTGGTTCGGAGGGGGTTCGGGGAGGAAGGCTCCTCGGCGGCATCATGCAGCGGCGGCCCATTGGCTTCTTCAGCGGGCGCGGCGTGCCGGGGGACGAGTTCCGCTACGAGTGGCGGTGTGTCGCGCCGCGGCCAACACCGTCGAGCGCCGTCCCGCCCACCGTCCGCTGCCCCGATGTCCCTTCAGGCAGGCACCAACCGGTGAACGGTTACTTTCAGGGCTCATCTTCGAGGTCTTCGAGCTGGCCTTCCGCGACCTCGCGGTAGTGCGGAACCACTTCGACGGAGAGCACATCCCGCATTTCCTGGCGGGCGCTGTCGAAGTCGCCAGCCTTCTGGTGGCGATACATTCTGTGCAGCGCGTCCATCAGCCTGTTGGACCCGTCCGTGATGCGCCGCGAACTCTCACGGAGGAGTTCCAACGCCCCTTCGTCCGTTGAGAGTGCCTGCTCGGCGTTGGCATCGCCAATGCCCACTTCTCGCGCCGTGCGCCGGAGGAGTGCACGCACATCATCGTCTAGGACGAGCGGAGCCCCTTCTCGGATGACCCTGCGTGCCAATGCGCGGATGGGGTCCCAATCAATCTTCTCGGACATGGGTCACCTCTTCTTCCTGCTGGGAGAGCACTTGTCCTCTGGCCATTCCTGCTGTCCCTCGCAGAGGCGAAGGCAGTCGTGGCACGAGCCAGTCCAGGCAAATTCCTGGCAATCGCCATAGGAGCGGATGCAACGCCGCTTCCACTCCGGCAGGCTCGCGTTGTGCGCGTCGTCCCATTCGGCGGGCGCGTCTTCCTCCTTGGCTATCTCCTCCATGGCCGTCTTGACGCCTGCCATGTGCGCGGCGGCTTCGCTCGCGGTGAGGCCGCACGCTTCGGGCATGGTGGGGTTGCGCTGGATGCAGCACGTGACGGTGTCGGTACAGGTTGCTAGCGCATAGGCGTCGCGGCGGCTGGCGGTGCCGGTGGCGCTGCTGGAGCAACCCAACGACAGGACGACCCAGAGCCACAACAGGTTGGCCTTGTTGTTCCGCTTTATCATGATAAGCGGAATGGTAGTGGATCGGTCCCATGCGTCTATCACCCTGGATGAGTAGTCCATGGGGTTGCCAGACCCCTAGGTTGGGCCTGCCCCGGTTCCGTGGATACCCGCGCTGCGATTGAGCGGGTTGCCGATGTCGGCGGCGGAGTGAGGCGCCTGTCCTCTCGCCAGCTCACGGGAGTTCGATGTTGCCGAGGATGATGGGGCGCTTGCCGCCCTCCGCCCACAGCGTCAGGGTGAAGGGGCCTCGCGGCACGCCTTCCACGGGCTCGGTCTCCACCAGGACGCTCATCTCCTCGCCGGGGTTGATGGCGGTGGGTGCCCACACCCGCGCGACCTTCAACTCCGCGCCATCCGGCCCCATCAGGGCCGCGCCGGTGGCCTGCCAGGGCTTCGCGCCCAGCGGGTTCTTCAGGTCCACCACCACCAGAGTGCTCTTGGCCCGGAAGGTCAGCCCGGACCGGATCGCCAGGCTGTTTCTGGCGTGCTCCCGGACGTCCAAAAACTCTCTTGCGGCGATGCCGGTGCGGTTCATGTCGCCACTCACCCACAGCCCTGTCAGCCCGTCAGGGCGCGCCTGCGCCGCCTTCAGCCGCGCATTCTCCTCTCGCAGCTCTTGAAGCGCCCGGTGGGTCTCCCGGAGCTCCCGCTGGAGAGACACGGCCGTGCGCGCTCGCCGGAAGAGCTCCACCTGCCGTTCGGCCCGCGCGGGCGTCGCCACGACAAGTTGGAGCGTGGCCTGGGTGGGGACCGCGCCGTCCGCGAAGGAGACGGTCAGCGTGGTGCGGGACTCGTCGGCCACCGGCTCCTCGGGCACCAGGATGAGGAGCTCGCCATCCACCACCTTCCGATAGCGGCCCGGTCCGGACGACTCCGCGCGTGCCAGGGGCGTGTCGAAGCGCAGCACCGTGGCGACCCCCTCTCCGACCCGGATTTCAGGGGGCCGTCCGCACCGCTCCGCGCCCAGCTCAATGGGTCGCTCCGCCGGGTCTCGGCAGGAGGCGGGCTCGGCGCGCACGGGCGCCGCCGCCAGCAGTACAGCAAGGGCAAGAAGGATGGGCAGTGGCGTTGACACGGACAATCACTTCCCTGGTGGGCGGAACGCGCCGGTGGCGGAGAGCACTACTCGAAGCGATTCACGGCGTAGAGCAGGGCGGTGTTGCTGACCGTGGCGGCGCCCGGGCCCGGGTCGCGGCCCTTCCGTCGGAGGCCGCGCACGCCGCGCTGCTCGACCATCTCCAGGCACACGGGGATGAAGTCACCCCCACGCGTGTAGGCCTCGGTGAAGCGGCCATAGACGCGGTCGGCGAAGATGAGTTCGCCCACGGCCTTGCCTGAGGTCAGGGTTCCGAACCGAAGTCCAAGCTCGACCTGGACACGGCCCTCGCGGACGGGGACGGGCTCGCCGAAGCGCTTCTCGTCAACGAAGGCGAGGCTGGTGGCGTCCCCGATGTCTATGCCAGCCCGCTTCATGGCCGCCAGCGCGCCGGGCGGGCAGGGCTCTCCCGGAGGCGGGGGCCGCACCTGTGGGCCGCTGGGGCAGCCCAGGCCCGAGCAGGCGGCGACGGCCACCAGGGTCCGGGCTGCTGCCTTGAGTGGCCGCGTGCTGGCGGCGGGCTGCTGGGGAATCGTCACGCTGTCGGGCATCTGCTTCACGGGGAGCTCTTCCTTCTTCGGGTGCGCCACCTCGGCGGTGACGGCCGCGAGGGTGGGCCCGGGACTGGGCAGGGACGCGGCCCGCCCACTTTCCGGCCGGCCACCGGGCAAAGCCACTTCCCGGATGGGGTTGCCCACGCCGCCATGCGTGGGGGGCGCCACCCAGAGCCACGTCCCCACCACGCACGCCAGCCCCGCGAGCAGCACGGCCCAGCGCGCCGCGCGCCGATGCACGGGCGCCGCCACGGCCTGGGGCGCACGCCGCTCCAGCGGGGCCTTGTCCGGCCGGGGCCCGCGCCTGGGGGAGGCCCAGCGGGCGTCACCTGCCTCGGCCCACAGCTCCAGCGCGGCGTCATTGTCGAGCTCGGACCAAAATTCAGGTTCAGGGGCCGCCGCATCCCGCCGCCACTCGCACAAGGGGACGTCCCACGTCGCGTCGACGGCGGCGAGCACCTGCTCCACCTCCTCGCTCAGTGCCGCCGCGCTTCCTCGGGCCTCGGGGTCCTTGGCCAGGAGCCGCAGGCACAGCTCGCTCAGCGCCGGGGGCACGCGCGGGTTCATGGCGAGGGGAGGGCGAGGCGCCTCGGAGATGACGGCCTCGATCTCCGTGGGGGTCACCACCTCCAGGAACGGGGGACGGCCGGTGAGCATCCAGTAGAGGACGACGCCGAGCGCGTAGAGGTCATCCGTGGGTCCGCACCGGTATCGCGCGTTCGTGTCCGCGCTGTGGGCCCTGCGGAACGCCAGCGCCTCCGGGCTTCGATAGCGCAGGGTGCCAGGCGGCAGGACGCCCTGGGTGAGGCGGGGCGCTCCGGCGAAGTCACCCACGCCGAAGTCCACCAGGACGGGCTCCCCGTCCGCCTCCCGCACCATGACGTTGGACTCCTTGATATCGCGATGCACGACCTCCGCCTTGTGCGTGGCCGCCAGGCCCCGGGCCATGCCGCGCAGCAGCCGTGCCACCTGGCGCGCGCTGGGGTTCTCTTCCTCCACCCACCGGTGCAGGGTCCTTCCGCGCACGCACTCCATGGCCAGGTAGAACCTCCGCGGCTCCCCGCCTGGGACATGTCCGCAGGCGCGAAAGGCCACCACGTTGGGGTGGCGCAGCCGCATGAGGATGGCGCTCTCGCGCGTCGACCACCCCGCCATCTCGTGGAGGTCCTGGAGCTTGAGCGCGACCTCCTCGCCGTCGCGCCGCGCGAGGTAGACGTTGCCGCATGCGCCGCTGCCCAGCCACTCGCCCAGGGTGAAGCCCGCGATGCCCGCCCCCGGCGAATCGTCTCGCCTCTGCGCTTCCGCCATGCCGTCTCCCTGGAGCTCCTGCCCGGCGGGTCCAACCTGAAGTGTCACCGGGCGCCAGCAGGACCCCACCGGGAGGATGCCGTTCTCGCTACCGCCAGGGAAGATGAAAGTGCTTTCCCGGGCATGAGCCTATAGGGTTTATGGCGCAATGGGCTAGGCTCCCGGACGAGCCATGGACGAAGAACTGGGAGCGACGTTTGGAAAGGCCGTGCGCGAGGCGCGCGGGCGGCTGGGATTGACGCAGGTGGAAGTGGCGGCGCTGTTGGACATGCACCCCATGGTCTACAGCCGGATGGAGCGGGGGAAGATGTTGCCGCGGGTGTCCACGCTCCGGAGGGTGGCCAGGGTGCTGCGCACCTCCACGGATGAGCTCCTGGGGCTCGCCAAGGAGGGCCGCGAGGGCGCGAAGCAGCAGTCCGCGCTGCAGCGGCGGTTGATGACGCTCGCGGAGACGCTGGACGAAGAGCAGCTCAAGGCGCTCGTCGTGATGGCGAGCGCCCTGTCCCGTTAGCGCCAAGGTCCTTCGTCAGGTGCCCCTGGGGCCCCGTCCCCGGAGCTCGTGGGCTTCGAGGCCCTGTGGGAAGAGGCTTTCGTCGAGCAGCTCGACCTCGTCGCGGACCGCGCTGGCGTCGCTGATGAGTCGCGTCAGCTCCTCGGCCAGGTCGGCCCGGCCGAAGGGGCGACCGGTGCGGCGGACCTCCTGGATGAGGCACTCCCTGAGCGCCACGCACAGCGCTTCCGCCGAGCCGAAGCGCTTCGGCGCCTCCTTGTGCAGCATCCCGTGAAGCACGGCGCGCACCTCGGGCGGCAGGCTCGCGGCGGCGCGCTCCACGTCCTGGGGGCCATGGTCCTCCAGCAGCATCAGCATCTGCGTGAGCGGCAGGGAAGGGGGCTCCTCCAGGCGCAGCTCACGTGACTTGGCGCGAGGTGGCCCCAGCGCCTCGGCCGCCGCCGCGAACAGGTGCCGCCCCGTGGCCAGCTCCAGCAGCACCAGCCCCAGCGAGAAGAGGTCCGAGGCGGCGGTCAGCGCCGTGCCCGCGAGGTACTCCGGAGACGCATACGCCACGTCCCCCTTGAGCAGCGCCCCCGCCGTCTCCTCCCGGCCGACCAGATGCGAATAGGCGACGCCAAAGTGCGTCAGCTTCACCTCGCCTGTGCGCGCCACCCGCACGTTTCGTGGACTGACGTCGCGATGAATCAGCCCCAGGGACCGGCCCTGCTCGTCCAGGAGCGAGTGCGCATGGTGCAAGGCATCCGCCAGCTCCGCGGCGACATGGAGCGCGAAGGCCAGGGACACGGCCCTTCCTCGCATGGCGATGAGGTTCAGCACCGTCTCCAGCGACGGCCCGTCCACATGCTCCATGATGATGTACGGCTTGCCCCGGTGAATCTTGAAGTAGTGCACCTGGGCGATGTTGGGGTGGTGGAGGCGGTAGGCCAGTTGCACCTCCTCCACCAGCCGGTGCCGACGCGCGGAGGTCGCGGGGCTGCGCACGCGCTTGATGGCGACGGGGCCCGCGAGCCCGTGCGGCTGGTAGCGGTCGGCCAGGAGCAGCTCCTCGCCATTGGCTCGGCGCTCCAGCGTGCGGACGAACTCGTAGCGCGTGTCCTCCACCGAGAAGAGGACGTGCCGCCGCTCGAACGTGAAGATGGCGGCTTTGTCCCGGGTGGTGGTCGTGACGGTCTGAGAAGCCAAGCGCGACTCCTTGATATGAACCTTGAAGGGTTAGTGATAGATAATCACGAATCCGACATGGGGAGGAAGCCGGCCCTCGTGAGGGGCGCCCGGCCGGCTTTTTCCGCTGGCCTTCATGTCAATGGACGGGCTCTTGTCAGGCGCCGGGGCCCTCTTTCGTCGTGAGCCGCCGGACGCCAACGGTGTGCCCGGGACTCCGCCGAAGCGGCCCCGTGAACGCACGACCGAGGAGAACACCCGGATGGACACGGAGCTGCAGGGCAGAGGCGTCCTGGTCACGGGCGGCGCAGGAGGAATCGGCACCGCCCTGGTCCATACCTTCGCGGAGGAAGGCGCGAAGGTGGCGGTGCACTACCACTCCAGTACCGAGAAGGCCCAGGCGCTGGCCCGCGACGTCGGCGGCGCCGCGCTGCGCGCGGACCTGACGGTGGAAGCCGACGTGGACGCGCTGGTTCCCGCGGCGGTGGCGGCGTTGGGGCGGCTGGACGTGCTGGTGTGCAACGCGGGCGTATGGCCCGCCCCGGATGAGCCCGTCTGGGAGATGTCCCTGACGCGCTGGCGTCGCACGTTGGCGGAGAACCTGGACAGCGTCTTCCTGTGCTGCCGCGCCTTCCTCCGGCACGTGGCCACCACGAAGACGGGCAACATCGTCATCATCAGCTCCACCGCGGGGCTGTTCGGTGAAGCAGGACACGCGGACTACGCCGCCGCCAAGGGCGCGCTGGCGAGCGGCTTCCTCAAGAGCCTCAAGAACGAGCTGGGCCGCATCGCGCCCCTGGGCCGCGTCAACGTCGTGTGCCCGGGGTGGACGGCGGTGGACCGCAGCCGCGACAAGCTGGCCCAGCCGGGCTTCCTCGAGCGCGTCACGCGGACGATGCCGCTGCGCAAGGTGGCCGAGCCCGTGGACGTGGCGCGGGCGGTGGTGTCGCTCGCGTCGGACCGAATCTCCGGACACGTGACGGGTGAAGTCGTCACGGTCGCCGGCGGAATGGAAGGAAGGGTGTTGCATGACGACTGAGCTGGACGTGAGGACGTACAACCGAGAGGCGTGGAATCACCAGGTGGCCACGGGCAACAAGTGGACGCTCCCCGTGAGCCCGGAGGTCATCGCCGCCGCGCGCAGGGGCGACTGGAGCGTCGTCCTCACGCCCACGAAGCCCGTGCCGCGCGAGTGGTTCGGTGACCTCCAGGGCAAGGACCTCCTGTGTCTCGCGGCCTCCGGTGGGCAGCAGGCGCCGGTGTTCGCGGCGGCGGGTGCCCGGGTGTCGGTGCTGGACAACTCACCCGCGCAGCTCGGCCAGGACCGCCTGGTGGCGGAGCGCGAGGGCCTGGAGCTCCGGCTGGTGGAGGGTGACATGCGCGACCTCTCCGCCTTCGAGGACGCGAGCTTCGACCTCATCTTCCACCCGTGCTCCAACTGCTTCGTGGACGCGGTGCGTCCCGTGTGGCGTGAGGCGGCGCGCGTGCTGCGGCCCGGCGGCGTGCTGCTGACCGGCTTCACCAACCCCGTGAACTACCTCTTCGACCTGGCCTTGGAGAAGCAGGGCATCTTCACGTTGAAGTACCGGATGCCCTATTCGGACTTCACCAGCCTGTCCGACGAGGAGCGCCGCCGCTTCACGGATGTGACCGAGCCGCTCTGCGTGGGGCACTCCCTGGAGGACCAGCTGGGCGGGCAGGCGGACGCGGGGCTCGCCATCATCGGTCTCTTCGAGGACTCGTTCGGTCCGGAAGATGCCCTGTCGCGGTACTACAACGGCTTCATCGCCACCCGCGCGATGAAGCTCCCGGCGCGGTAGGGCGTGCAACGGATTTAACCTTTCGCGCCGCGCGGGGTTTTTCAGGGCATGAGGCGACGGGAAGGCCGGCACCCGAAGCCTCAGTCACCCTGAGGAGCAAACCCCGATGAAGCTCATGACCGCCCTGCGTTCCGTTGCTGTCGCCTCGCTGTTCCTCTCCGCGCCCGTGCTGGCCCAGACGGCCGCGCCCGAGTCCGCCCCTCCGCCCGCCGCGGACGGCAAGGGGCACGGGGGGCACCACCGGCACAAGGGCAAGAAGCATGGGAACAAGATGGCCCGCATGGCGCACCGGATGGACAAGGCCGTGGCCGAAGGGAGGCTCTCCCAGGCCCAGGCCGACCAGTTCAAGGCCGAGGGCCGCCAGTTGCGCGAGGAGATGAAGGCCCAGCGTGAAGCCTCGGGCGGCAAGCTCTCCGACGCGCAGAAGGACGAGATGCGGTCGAAGATGCGCGCCTTCCGCGAGAAGGTGAAGTCGGCCATGCAGGCGAACGCGCCGCAGAAGCCGTAGTCCCGTGCCGCACGCTCGGGAGGGGGGCGGCTGACGTGCCGCCAACCCTCCGGCGGTGGCGGACACCGTGCTGGCGCGCGCGGCGTGACGCCTCGTGGGTGGCTGGCGCACAATGCGAGGACCTGCCTTCGTGGACGAGGTCCTCATGCGCGTGTTCCCCTTGCTGGCCGTCGCCGTTCTCTTCTTTGGTTGCGGCGCGCGCTCGGGCCGCGTGAAGCCCGAGGGCCCGGAGTCCACGGTGGCCGTTCCGGATGACGCGGAGCTGCGCCGGGTGCAGACGCGGGCGAAGTACCTCTTCGATGCGGAGCGCGCCGCCATCTTCGCCACGGACCGGCTCCTCATCCAGGACGCGCTGGACCGCTCGCGCATGGAGTGGTTCTTCACGGTGCCTCGCGAAGACGGCTGGTACTCCCTCTTCGGCACCCTGGACGACGCGGGCACCTTCACCCCCGCCTATGCCTTCAAGGCGCCGCGTGATGACGTGGAGCAGATGGCCCCGCTGCCACTCAACGCGCTGCCCGGGGACTTCAGCCCCGTCGCCCGAGCGGTGAAGACGTCGATGCTGGCCACGGTGGAGGCCTTCGCGCGAGGGAGCATCAACCCGGTGGTCTTCTTGGAGGAGGATGGAGACCTCACCGTCTATGTCCTCCAGGGCACGCGGGACCCCATGCGCTTCTACCTGGGCGGTGACCTCCGTTTCCGCTACGGCCCCGACGGGCGCACCCAGCGGGAGGCGGTGCGGCTGCACAAGAGCGTCTTCGCCATCAGCCTGGAGCCGGGGCCGGACGGCGAGCTGTACCAGGGCTCGGCGCACTCCCACGTCCTCTTCGGGGGGCCATTGGAGACGGAGCTGGCGACGCTGATGCTCTACCCGGAGCTGGGCGCGCTCACGGTCATCCACGCCGCGTCGCGCATCGCCTACTTCCTGACCCCGGACGGGGCCATCCGGGTGCTGAGCGAGGCGCCGGAGCGGCAGCGGATGCTGAAGCCGGATGGGACGTTCGGCCCGCTCGACATGGAGGAGGAGGCCGCGCCACCGGCTCCCGCGGGACAGGTCGACCTGTAGCCGGGTTCAGCCGCCCAGGCGTTCGGCCCAGGCGAAGTAGGCCGCCCGTGGGTCCGCGAAGGGGTCGCGGAACAGGGCCTGCACCTCCGCCTTGGCCACCTGGCCACTGTCGAAGGCCTGGTACAGCCGGTCTCCGAGCAGATAGCCGAGGGCGTGGCTGACGCCGTGGAACAGCCGGTCCTTGCGCAGCGGAAGGAGCTTCACGGCTTCTTCCGGCGCCTCCGCCTCCGTGGCCTTGTGGGTCAGCACGAAGGCGGCGATCTGCCGCTCCACGCCGCGGCTCTCGCCGAAGCGCTTCGCCCACTCGGCCACGCCCAGGCAGGCGCGCCGGGGGTTCACCAGCTTCGAGCCGAAGAAGCCCAGCGCCTCTTCCAGGCAGCGCGCGTAGAAGGCCTCTGAAGCGCCGCGCGGCGCGTCCATGGCGTCACCCACGGCGCAGTGCCGGACGAAGTGCGCCGCTTCCTCCGCCGCGTGGTTCAGCGACAGCGACGCCAGGTAGGCCACCCTCGCGCGGGGGATGTAGCTGCTCTCGCGGGAGAGGATGTGGCGGCGAAGCTGGGTCAGCTCGGCCTGGGTGAAGCGTCCGCGCCGCTGGATTCGCGCCAGGACGTCGCCGTCCGCGGCGGTGGCCACGTCCACCGTGTCCAGGGAGCGGCCCACGGGCACGCCGGCGAGCCGGCCGATGAGCGCGGCCATCTCTCGGAAGCGCTCCGCGGCGCCGCGATCCAACAGCGGGGCATCTCCGGCCTCCGCCTCCAGGTAGTCCAGGAAGCTCTGCTGGCACACCACGGGCGAGGCGTTCATCAGGCACAGGCTGCCGTCCGCCAGCTCCACCGCCTCCGCGGCGCCCACGCGGCCCTCGCGTGCCAGCCGCCACCAGACGCCCTCCGCGTTCTGGTACACGACCAGCCCCTTGCGCGTCTCCGCGCCGAGCGTGCGCTCCACCTGCGCGGGCAGGTGGCAGGGCGCCACGTGGTACTGGCCCACCAGCACCATGACCAGCGGCCGGTCCGGCGCGCGGGCGGCGCGGGCGATGCGTTCGGCGGCGTAGGCGTCCCGAAGCTCCAGCGAGCGCTCACCGTGCGCCCGGCGGTCGATGCCCACCACCTCCAGCTTCTGCTTGCGCGCGAAGGAGAGCAGGGCGCGCGTGTTGGACCACACCCCCGCGCCGTGTCCCAGCTTCGCCAGCAGGGAGCGCTCCGTGACGCGGCCAGCGCGCCAGGCATCCACGGTGGCCTGGTGACGGCCCTCCACGGACTCCAGCGCCATGATGACGCGGCGGCCCGAGGCCCGCGCCCGCTCCACCAGTGCGAGGTACGTCTCCTGCGCGAGCGGGAGCGTGTGGTAGTCGCCCACGTAGACGACGTCCGCCGCCTGTACCTGTTGGTACACGGCGGGCAGCGTCGTGACGCTCCGGTAGCCGGAGGTGCGCCGCCGGAAGCGGGCTTCGTAGGTTCGGAATGTGGCCGTCTGTCCGTCAACCACTCGGGCAATCTGCGCGCGCTGGCGTCGGAACAGGGCGAGGTGCAAGGCGAGCGAATCGCGCATGGAGTGCCGCAATCCCTCGCACGCCACCGCGGGCCCGGCAAAAAAACGGCGCGCCCGGGTGTCGGGTGCGTTCCTTGACTGGGACGGACGGCCAATGGAGCATGGCGCTCAGCCTTGAAGACCGCACACGCTCGCGCGACCCTCCTCAGCCTGGTCCTCATCATGGCGGTGCCCGGCCGCGCCGAGGAGCCAGGTCTCCTGCACTCCCCGCCGGAGCGCGCCGAGCCGCGCGTCGCGTTGCAGCTCGACGGCACGTTGGTGGAAGGCCGCCGCGTCCTCGAGCTGTACGTGCGCTACCGAGGCCCAGGCGAGCCCTACGCCCGACGGCCCATGGAGCGGGAGTACGGCGACCTGTACCGGGCCGTGATTCCCGCGGAGCACGTCGTCCCGCCCGGCATCGAGTACTACGTCGAGGGCCTCACCGCGGATGGCCAGCGCGTGCCGCTCTTCCAGTCCGCCTCGCGTCCCGTGCGCGTGCTCGTGGGCGGCGAGACGCCGGCCAGTGCGTCCATCGTCCGGCCCACGCCGCCTCCCACGCGCCGCCCCCCGCCAGGCCGGACGCCGCCGCGCGCCGCTCCGCCCGAGCGCACGCCTCCGCCCGAGCGTCCGCGCGCGCAGGCGCCGCAGGATGACTCCATGGCCGCGCTCACGGCGGACCTGCCCGCGGATGCGCCCACGGAGGCCTCGTCGTCGGCACGGTCGTCCCGGACCTCCGAGGCGCCAGGCGGCGCGCCCGCGTCGCGTGCGCCGGCGCCCACCCGCTCCGAGCTGGAGGAGGACCTGGCCCTCTACAGCGCGGAGGACACGCTGGCCCTGGCCACGCGTCACGAGGCGGCGGTGCGGACGGTGCCCGCCATTGGCGCCTCGTTCAGTCAGCAGCAGCTGCGCTCCCTGGGCGCGCGCACCGTGGCCGACGTCCTGGACGTGGTGCCCGGCCTTTCGGTCAGCCGGGACGTGCAGGGCTTCCACCGCACCGCCATCCGCGGCCTGCGCAACGACGCGGAGGTGCTCTTCCTCCTCAACGGCCATCGCCTCAACAGCTTCTTCGACGGCAAGGCGCTGATGAACCTGCCGGTGGAGAACCTGGAGCGGGTGGAGGTCATCCGCGGCCCTGGCTCCGCCCTCTATGGCGCCGGTGCCTTCCTGGGCGTGGTCAACATCGTCACGGACACGTCGGACGGCGTCCGCACGGCCGTGTCCGTCGGCGGCTACCCGGGCCAGGATGACCGGCTCGCCGTCACGGGCAACGGTCACCTCTCCGCGGGGCACACCGCCGGAAACCTGCGCGTCTTCGCGGACGTGGACCTGTGGAGCCAGGCCGGTGACTCCACCGTCATTGAGAACGACGGCCTGGACGACGAGTCGCGCTCGCAGGGCCTGCGTGACGTGACGGACCCCGCGGGGCGCACCCGCGACGAGCGCTTCCTCTTCAACGCGGGCGCGGGCGCCACCTACGCCATGGGCGACGCGGGCCGCCTGGGGGCCTCCGCGCGCTTCCTCACGGAGCGCCGCAGCGCCCTGGTGGGCCTCTTCGACACGGTGGGCGAGGACTCCAAGCTGGGCTGGAACGTCTTCCTCGCGGACCTGACCTGGGAGCGCGCCTTCGGACCCGACGTGACGCTCCGCGCGCGCGCCGCGTATGACCAGCAGTCCACCGACCGCTTCTTTCAAATCACCCCCCGCGACTTCAGCACCGGCACGGGCACCAGCCGCCTGTTCGAAGCGGGGATGCAGGAGCAGACGCGCGTCTCCGTGCGCTCGCTCACCGGCTCCGTGGACGCGGACGTGGCCCTGGGCGCCTACAACCGCCTCTCCCTGGGCGCGGTGGTGGAGCAGCAGTCGCTGGGCGAATACGACTACGTGACGAACTACACCCTGGACGCGCAGGTGCGGCCGGAGGGCCTGGCGCGGCCGGAGGGCCTGGTGGACCTGACGAGCGGCGCCGCGTCCCGTCGCCTCAACGTGGGGCTGTTCGCGCAGGACCAGTGGACCGTCGTCAACGCGCTCACGCTCACGTTCGGCGTGCGCATGGACGCCACCCAGCTGCCCACGGTGGACGCGTCCGGCGCCATCAACGGAACGCGCTTCGTGCCCACCCTCAATCCGCGCGTGGGACTGGTGTTCGCGGCCACCGACTCGCTGGTGCTCAAGGCCCTCTACGGGCGTGCCTTCCGCGCCCCCACGCTGCAGGAGCTGGTCGAGCGCATCCCGGACACGAACTACAACCAGGGCCGCTTCGAGGGCAACCCGCGCCTCCAGCCCACCACGGTGGACACCTTCGAGCTGGGCGCGGACCTCGTCCAGGCGGCGGGGGACGCGCGGGTGCGGCTGCGCGCCAACGCGTACGTGGCGTTGTTCGGCTCGCCCATCGTCCCCGTGGACACGTCCGGCAACATCGTCCCGCTGCGCAACCGCGAGCTGGGCGTGCGGGTGTACGGCGTGGAGGGCGAGGCCCGGCTGGAGGCCTCCAAGCGCGCGTATGCGTGGCTCAACGCCAGCATCTCCCGCGCGGAGGACCTGGAGCTGCCCACCCAGTCCCGCCTGCTCACCGACACGCCGCAGGCGCGCTTCAACGCCGGGGTGACGATGCCCATTGGCGCCTATGTGAACTTCGACGTGGTGGTGCGCACGGGCGCGGAGCGGCGCAACAACAGCCGCTCCGTGCTGGAGCTCATCCGCCGCTACAAGATTCCGTCCTACAGCCTCATCACCGCGCAGCTGCGCACCGAGCCCATCCTGGAGCACTTCGAGGTGGCGCTGGTGGCGCACAACCTGTTCGACAATGACCTTCGCGACGACGTGCCCCGTCCGGACCGTGTCCCCGGGCTGCTGCCGCGCGAGGGCATGTCCGGATTCCTCACCGTGAGGGCCCACTACTGATGCCGCGCTCCCGCTCCCTCTTCGCCGCGCTTGGCTTCGCCCTGGGCGCCTTCCACGGCGGCTGCATCGCCTACAACGACTCGTGCCAGCCCCTGGTGGAGGACCCCGACGCCGTCGTGGGCTACCTGGCCCATGAGGTGCTGCTCGACAAGGTCTACACCCGGCACGACAACAATGCGCTGGGCCAGCTCGTCGCGGATGCGCTCCTCCACGCGGAGGATGACTCCACGCGCCCCGCGGTGCTGGGCGTCGTCAACGGCGGCTCGCTGCGCCAGGAGGGCCTGTGCGTCACGCGGACCTCGCTGCGCCAGGGCGCGCTCACCGACGGCGTGCTGCACGAGCTCCTCCTCTTCGAGAACCTCGTCGTGACGGTGGACCTCACGGAGAAGGAGCTCGTGGACATGATGGAGCTGTCCGTGGGCTCGCTGTACACGGAAGGGCAGAGCATCGCCTCGCCCTCCGGCGCCTTCCTCCACGTGTCGGAGGGCAGCTCGCTGCGCGTGGACTGCGCCCAGCCGGAGGGCTCGCGCGTGCGCGAGCTGACGGTGGGTGGGGTGCCCGTGGCGCTGCCCGCGCGCGAGGACGCGTCCATCCGCTACCGCGTGGCCATGAACGCGTACCTCCTGGATGGGGGAGACGGCTACGGCGCGGCGCTGGGCAACGCGGGACAGAACCCGGACCGCAACCCGGTGCAGGCGCGCAAGCTGCGCGGGACGGAAGCCAACCTCGCGTCGGCGTACATGAAGACCAGGCACCCAACGCCCGTGCAGGCGCTGCGCGAGGCGTCGCGAGTCGTCTTCCAGAATTGCGCCCTGCCCGCGAGGCCCGCGGGCAGGTGAGGGTGGGGAGCCGGGCGTGGAGCCGGCCCTCCGGAACTACTTGGGCTCTTCGGAGGGCGCCACCGCCACGGCCGTCACCGGCTGAGCGGGGGCGGGCGCGGGGGCCGCGGGACGAGGCGGCGGGCTGAGGACGTCGTTGACCGACGGCATCTTCCGGATGTCCCCGCGTGCCACCTTCCACGCCTGCTGGACAATCCAGGACAGCGAGCGGTCCTGCCGCGTCGCCTCACGCTGGATCTCCTCCAGCATGTCCTCGGGGAAATAGAGACTCTGTTTACGATGGTCCGTCGTAGCCATCCGTCGTTACTCCTCCCGAGGGTCCTGGCGCTCGTCGCCAGTCACGTCATTCACGGCGGGGAACGACTTGATGCGCTCGCGGGCGATCTTCCACGCCTGCTGCACGACCCAGGACAGGGAGCGGTCCTGGCGGGTCGCCTCTTCCTGGATCTCCTTCAGCATCTCCTCGGGGAAGTACAGCGACTGCTTGCGCTTGTCGGTGCCTGCCATACTTGGGTCTCCGGGGCGGATTCGGGGTGACGACCTGAACACACCTGGGCCGTTATCCGACAGACTCCCAAGAGGGTCAACGGTTTCCAAGGACTCATTCCGAGGTCGCACCCTCTGCCCCCTTGCTCGTCCAGTCGCACGTAAGCTGTGCAACCGTGCGCGAAAAAGGAAACGCCCCGGACTCCACGAGGAAGTCCGGGGCGCTTCGGAAAGAGGGACCGCCTGGAGAAAATCTCCGGGCGGACCCGTGGACCCAGAGGGGGAGGGGGGGGACCCCTAGGTCCAACAGCTCAAAATTCGACCGTTCCAAGAACAGCGCGCGCGGCCGCGTGTATTTCCGCTACCGCCTCTCCGCTGATTCGATGTTGTGACGATCATAAGAATCTGCCCCCCTGCCTTCAACCGCACGTGTTCCTGTAACCCGCGCACCCGACACTCCATTCCACCGCGGTCCGATGCCCCGTCACGATTCCGCCACACCGCTGCTGACGACGACGCTTCGAGCGGCGTACACCCGGCTGGGACTGGAGGGAGGTTCGGTGCTGCTCGCTGTCTCCGGCGGCGCGGACTCCACGGCGCTGCTGGTGGGCACCGCGCTCGTCGCCGAGCCGCTCCGGCTGCGCGTGGAGGTGGCCTCGCTGGACCATGGCCTGCGTCCCGAAGCGGCGGAGGAAGCCCGCCGGGTGTCCGTCCTGGCTGCCGCCCGGGGGCTGCCCTGCCATGTCCAGGCGCTGCGGCTGCGGCCGGGGGCTGGCATCGAGGCGCGCGCGAGGGAGGCCCGCTATGCGGCGCTGGAGGCGCTCCGCCGTGAGCGGGGCCTGGGCGTCGTGGCCACCGCGCATACCGCCTCCGACCAGGCGGAGACGCTGCTCATGCGCCTGGCGCGCGGCACCGCGCTTCGCGGCGCGGTGGGCATCCATGAAGCGCGCCCCGGACTGGTGCGGCCCCTGCTGTCGCGCACGCGCGAAGACGTGGTGGCCTTCCTGGCGGAGCAGGGTGTCTCCTATACGACAGACCCGATGAACGCCGACCCTGCCCACTTCCGGACGCGCGTTCGCCTGGGCGTGCTACCCGCCCTGTCGCGCGCCGCCGGCTTCGCGGTGGAGGGGCACCTGGCCGCCTTCGCGCGCGTGGCCGCGGAGGACGAGTCGCTGCTGGCGTCCATGGCGGACGCGGCCTTCGCGCGGCTGAGCCTGGAGGATGGCGCCCTGGATGTCGTGGGCGTGCGGGCGCTGGAGCCCGCGCTGCGCCGGCGGGTGCTCGCCCGGCTGGTGGCCGGCGCGGAGGCCGCGGTGGATGAGGCCACGCTGGCCCGCGTGCAGCGCGCGGTGGACCAGGGCGGCTCGGCCACGTTGGGGCGGGGCCACGTGCTGCGCGCGAGCAGCGGACGGGTGCGCTGCGTGCGGCAGGTGCCGGCCCCTCCACCGGCCGAGCTGCGGCTGGCGCACGCGGGCGCGCGGGGCACGCTCGTGGGGACGGGCTGGAATTTTTCCGTCGAGTCCGCACCTCCACCCACGGGGGTGCTCGGGCTGGCGCTCGGGGACGGGACGCGCTGGCCGCTGACCGTGCGGACACGCCGCCCCGGGGACCGGGTACGCACTGGCGTGGGACGACGAAAGCTTCAGGATGTGTTGGTGGATCTTCGGGTGCCCGCGGAAGCGCGGGACACGCGGCCCGTGGTGGCGGACGCCGAGGGGCAGGTGTTGTGGCTCCCCGGCCTCTGGCCACCCGCGGTTCCGCGTGCGGCCGCCAGGGAGTACCTCTGGGCGGCTCCCCCCGGTTCGAGCATTCAGCGGACCGCGGCGTTATAGAGTGGCAGAGTCGCAGTTCGGGGGATGGGCGCGGCCCCCTAAATAGTTGAGGGCTTTTTGCTGTTGCTGATACGGTCCGCCGCTGGGTAGCTCGCCTGGTGTCGGCCAAGTGATGGATAAAGCTGGGGTTCTTCCCAGCGCGGCCCTCATCCCGCCGAGTTCCGAAAGGGCAGCTGACACGTGCGTTCGACTTACAAGACCATCGGGCTCTGGGTCATCCTGATCGTCCTCTTCGTCGCCTTCTACAATTTCTTCTCCCAGGGCAACGACCAGGTCCAGGAACCG
This sequence comes from Myxococcus sp. AM009, assembly GCF_013372605.1. NCBI lineage: Bacteria > Pseudomonadati > Myxococcota > Myxococcia > Myxococcales > Myxococcaceae > Myxococcus > Myxococcus sp. AM009. Next base: position 9,588 of record NZ_JABXEP010000076.1, on the reverse strand, counting down.
TCCTTCACCCAGTTGCTGACGAAGGTGGAGGAGAAGAAGGTCCAGGAGGTTGCCGTCAAGGGCAACACCTATTCCGGCAAGTTCACCGACACGTCGGAGAAGTTCCGTACGACGGGGCCGGCGCCGGATGCGGCGATGCTGAACCAGCTCCGTAGCAATGGCGTGGACGTGAAGTACGAGCGGGAGGAGCAGAACAGCCTCTGGCTGACCATCCTCGGTCAGTGGATGCCGGTCGTCTTCCTGTTCCTGTTCTTCATCTTCTTCATGCGCCAGCTGCAGGGTGGCAGCGGCAAGGCCATGACGTTCGGCAAGTCGAAGGCCAAGCTCCTCAACGAGAGCCACAACAAGGTCACCTTCGCGGACGTGGCCGGCGCGGACGAGTGCAAGGAAGAGCTCGAGGAGATTGTCGCCTTCCTCAAGGATCCGAAGAAGTTCACCAAGCTGGGCGGCCGCATTCCCAAGGGCGTGCTGATGATGGGCTCGCCGGGAACGGGCAAGACGCTGCTCGCCCGCGCGGTGGCCGGCGAGGCCGGCGTGCCGTTCTTCTCCATCTCCGGCTCGGACTTCGTGGAGATGTTCGTGGGCGTCGGCGCCAGCCGCGTCCGTGACCTCTTCGAGCAGGGCAAGAAGAACGCCCCCTGCATCATCTTCATCGACGAAATCGACGCCGTGGGCCGTCACCGTGGCGCGGGCCTGGGCGGTGGACACGACGAGCGCGAGCAGACGCTCAACCAGCTCCTGGTGGAGATGGACGGCTTCGAGTCCAACGACGGCGTCATCCTGATTGCCGCCACCAACCGTCCGGACGTGTTGGATCCGGCGCTCCAGCGTCCCGGCCGCTTCGACCGGCGCATCGTGGTGCCGCGCCCCGACGTGAAGGGCCGCCTGGGCGTGCTGAAGGTGCACACCCGCCGCGTGCCGCTGGCGCCGGAAGTGGACCTGGAGGTCATCGCCCGCGGGACGCCTGGCATGACGGGCGCGGACCTGGAGAACCTCGTCAACGAGTCGGCGCTGATGGCCGCGCGGCAGAACAAGGAGCGCGTGGACCTGAGCGACTTCGAGGCCGCCAAGGACAAGGTCTTCATGGGCCCCGAGCGGCGCTCCATGATCATGACCGAGAAGGAGACGCGGAACACCGCCACCCACGAGGCGGGCCACGCGCTGCTGGCCAAGCTCCTCCCGGGCTGCGACCCGCTCCACAAGGTCACCATCATCCCGCGCGGTCAGGCCCTGGGCGTCACCTGGAGCCTGCCCACCGAGGACAAGGTCAACGGCTACAAGAAGCAGATGCTGGATCAGATCTCCATGGCCATGGGCGGCCGCATCGCCGAAGAGCTCATGTTCAACGAGATGAGCAGCGGCGCCGCCAACGACATCGAGCGGGCCACCGAGACGGCCCGCGCCATGGTGTGCCGCTGGGGCATGAGCGAGAAGCTGGGCCCCCTGGCGTTCGGCAAGAGCGACGGTGAGGTGTTCCTGGGCCGCGACTTCAACTCGTCCAAGGACTACTCCGAGGACACCGCCCGGCAGATTGACTCCGAGGTCCGCAGCATCGTCGTGGGCTGCTACGAGCGCGGCAAGCAGCTGCTGACGGAGAACATCGAGGCCCTGCGCCGCGTGACGGACGCGCTGGTGGAGTACGAGACGCTGGACGCCGAGGACGTCAACATCCTCCTCCAGGGTGGGCAGCTGACCCGTGAGCGTCCGCCCCCGCGAGTGAATGCGCCCCCGAAGGCGACGGAGAAGAAGGACAAGCGGAAGATCCTCGACGCGCTCGAGGGACTGCCCGCGATGGAGCCGAAGAAGGCCTGAGCCTCACGCGCCTCCAGCGGTTGAGCTGAAGTGAAGAAGGCCCTTCCCACGCTGCTGGGAAGGGCCTTCTGCCTTGCGGGCTGTCACGCGCCTACGGGTAGCGCACGGGCAGGGGGGCCTCGGGCAGGGGGATGAACTCCGTCTCGTCCGGGACGGCGGCGAAGCGGCCGGCCTTCCAGTCCTCCTTCGCCTGCTCCAGCCGCTCCTTCGAACTGGAGACGAAGTTCCAGAACAGGTAGCGCGGCCCGTCCATGGGCTCCCCACCGAGCACCAGCAGCCGCGCCGCCGCGGTGGCGCGGAGGGTGACGGCGCCGCCGGGCCGGAAGACGAGCAGCTCTCCTGGCTCGAAGGCCATGCCGTCCACTTCCACGGTGCCCTGGACGAGGTACATCGCCCGCTCCTCGTGCTCGGCCGGAACCACGAAGCGCGCGCCGGCCTCCAGCGCCACGTCCGCGTAGAACATGTCCGACAGCGTCTGCACCGGCGAGCGCTGACCGTGCACGGTGCCGGTGATGACGCGCATCCGCGCGCCCTCACCCTCGTGGCAGGGCATCTGCTCCTCGGGGTGGTGGACGAAGGCCGGGGCCGTCTCCTCGTGGCGCTTGGGCAGCGCCACCCACGCCTGCATGCCAAAGAGCTTGCTGCCCGCGGCGCGTGGGCCGGGCCCGGTGCGCTCCGAGTGGACGATGCCGTTGCCCGCCGTCATCCAGTTCACCGCGCCGGGGCGGATGGGCTGCGTCGTGCCCAGGCTGTCCCGGTGCATGACTTCGCCGTCGAAGAGGTAGGTGACGGTGGCCAGCCCGATGTGCGGATGGGGCCGCACATCCAGGCCGTGGCCGGGTTGGAAGCCGGCGGGGCCCATCTGGTCCAGAAAGACGAAGGGCCCCACCATCCGGCGGCGGGCCGAGGGCAGCGCGCGCCGCACCTCGAACCCGTCGCCCAGGTCGCGTGAGGGCGCGACGATGAGTGTCTCCATCGAAGAGGGAAGCTGCTCCGCGTTCAAGTCGTCCCGGCTCATGTCGTGCTCTCTTTCGTTTCCGCGAGGTGGCCTCAGGCCAGGTCGAACAGCAGCGCTTCCACCGGCTCCGTGGCGGAGAGGACGAGCTGCGACTCGTCCGCCACCGCGACGCCGTCACCGGCCTTCAGCTCCACGCCGTTGAGCGTGGCCTTGCCCCGCGCCAGCTGCAGCCAGGCGTGGCGGCCCGGAGCGAGCGTGTACGTCGCCTGCTCGCCCGTGCCCAGCAGCGTCGCGTGAAGCACCACGTCCTGGTGCACCGTGAGGCTCCCGTCCCGGGCGTCCGGGCTGGCCACCACCCGCCAGCAGCCCTGGCGCTCGGACTCCGGGAAGGCCTTCTGCTCGTAGCCAGGCGTCAGGCCCTTGCGGTCCGGGATGATCCAGATCTGCAGGAAGTGGAGCTGCTCATCCGCGCCGTTCATCTCGCTGTGCAACACACCCGTGCCGGCTGTCATCCGCTGGACTTCACCGGCGCGCAGCAGGCCCTCTCCGCCCGTGCTGTCGCGGTGGCCAATGGCGCCGCTGAGCGGGTAGGTGATGATTTCCATGTCCCGGTGAGGGTGCGTGCCGAAGCCCTCATGGGGCGCGACGCGATCCTCGTTGATGACGCGCAGGGCACGGAAGCCCATGAAGTCCGGGTCATAGTAGCCGGCGAAGGAGAACGTGTGGTGGGAGTCCAGCCAGCCGTGGTTGGCGTGGCCGCGGGCTTCCGAGGGGCGAATGGTAATCATGACATTCCTTTCCGCGGCGGCGCCTGGATGGCGGCCGCTGTTTCGAGAGACATGATGTGCGTGAGGGCCTGTCGGGACTAGGCATGGACAATGGGAAGCATCGTTCCACCCATGGAACGATGCCCCATTCAGCCGGGGATGGGCCAGTGCTCGCGCAGGCACTCCACGAAGGCCACCACCTTGGGAGCGTGGTGCCGCGTGCTCGGGTAGACGGCGTGGACGGGGGTGCCCGTGGAGCTCCAGTCCGGCAGGATGCGCTGCAGGCGCCCGGCGGCCAGCTCCGAGGTGAAGTGGAGGTTGGGGAGCAGGGCGATGCCGGAGCCCGCCCGCGCGACCGCGTAGAGCATGTCCGGCTCATTCACGACGACTCGGGCGGGCACCTTGATGTCCACCGAGCGGTTGCCGGAGTGGAGCGTCCAGACGTTGTTCTCCAGGCCCGCGCCGAAGAGGAGGCAGTCATGCTTCTCCAAATCCTTCGGAGTCTTGGGCGCCCCGCGCGCCTTGAGGTAGCTGGGCGCCGCGACGACGACGCGCTCCACGCTGCCCAGCCGCCGCGCCATGAGTGACGAGTCGGCCAGCCGTCCGGCGCGAATCGCCACGTCGAAGCCTTCCTCCATCAGGTCCACGTTGCGGTCGGTGCACACCAGCTCGAGCTGGACCTCCGGGTACTGCTTGATGAACGTGGACACCAGCGGCCCGATGAAGCTGAACGTCAGCGGCGTCGTCACGCGCAGCAGGCCATGGGGGGCGGACTGCATCCGCGTCACGGCCAGCTCGGCCTGCTCCGCCTCCGCGACGATGCGCGCGCAGTGCTCGTAGTACGTCCGGCCCACGTCGGTGAGGCGCAGCTTGCGCGTGGTTCGCTGGAGCAGCTGCGCGCCGACCCGCGTCTCCAGCTCCGACACCTTCCGGCTCACCGTGGACTTGGGCATCCGCAGCCCACGCGCCGCCGCGGTGAAGCTGCCTGCCTGGACCACGCGTGCGAAGACGAGCAGCTCGTTGAGGTCCATCTCCCGTCCTTCCCGGGGCGCTGTTCCATGGGTGGAACAGTTCTTCCATTCTGGCCCATCTAATCAAGCCCGGGGCCCACCGCTACCTTCCTCCTCGTCGAACACACCGCTTCACCGAAAAGGAAGGCACCTCATGGCCACCACGACCTGGAACATCGACGCCACCCACTCCGGCATCCACTTCTCCGTCCGCCACATGGTCATCGCCAAGGTTCGCGGCAGCTTCCGCAAGTACAGCGGCGCCGTCTCCCTGGACGAGCAGGACGTCACGAAGTCCTCCGTCGCCGTCACCATCGAGACGGCCAGCATCGACTCCGGCGTCGAGCAGCGTGACAACCACCTGCGCTCGCCGGACTTCTTCGACGTGGAGAAGTTCCCCCGCATCACGTTCAAGAGCACGAAGGTGGAGCGGGCGTCCGGCGACGGGCTGAAGGTGACGGGCAACCTGACCATCCGCGACATCACCCGCGAGGTGGTGCTGGACGCCGAGCAGCTCGGCGTGGGCAAGGACCCGTGGGGCAACGTCAAGGCCGCGTTCGAGGCGAAGACGTCGGTGGACCGCCGCGACTTCGGTCTGACGTGGAACCAGGCGCTGGAGACGGGCGGCGTGCTCGTCGGCGAGAAGATTGAAATCGCCATCGAGGTCCAGGCCGTGAAGGCGCAGGCCGAGCAGGCCGCCTGAGCCACCCACGCGCGCTCGGGAGCGGTAGGGTAGGGACGCGCGTCCCGTCCTGGTGGCGGTGCGCGGCCCCCTCCCTGGAGCCTCCCGATGATTCGCGCCCGCCCTCTGACCTTCGAGCCCCCGGAGGACCTCGTCCTGGCCTTCCGGCGGATGGGGCTGACGGAGGCCTCGCAGCCAGCCCTGTTGAAGGCGCTGCCCTTCACACGGCTCCTCCTCACCGGGCTGCGCCACCAGGAAGAGGCCTTCCTTCAGACGCTGCCCGAGGCGCTCCCCGCCTGGCTTCCCGGAGACGCCCAGGCCCGCCCGGGGACGGGGCTGCTGACGGGACGCGCTGAGCAGTTCCAGCGGCTGGTGACGGCCGCTCGCGCCGACGATGGGGGGCTGTCCGCGCTGGCATCGGCGGTGGCGTCCGCGCTGGCCGTGGGCGTGTCGCCCGCGGTGCTGACGCTGGGCGCCCGGCGCTTTGAGTGGGGCTCCCGCACCTACGTCATGGGCGTGGTGAACGCGACGCCGGACAGCTTCTCGGATGGCGGGCGCCACGCCGGGACGGAGGCCACCATCGCCCACGGGCTGGCCCTGGCCGAGGCGGGGGCGGACCTGCTCGACGTGGGAGGCGAGTCCACCCGGCCTGGCGCCTTGCCGGTGAGCGCCGACGAGGAGCTGGCGCGGGTGCTTCCCGTCATCGAGGGCCTGCGGGCCCGGACCGACGTGCCCCTGTCCGTGGACACGACCAAGGCCGCCGTGGCGCGCGAGGCGCTGAAGGCCGGCGCGCACCTCATCAACGACATCACCGGCTTCAGCTCCGATGCCGACCTGCCCCGCGTGGTGGCCGAGGCCGGCGCGGCCTGCTGCCTGATGCACATCCAGGGCACTCCGGCCACGATGCAGCAGGCGCCGCGCTACGACGACGTCGTCGAGGACGTGCTGGGCTTCCTGGAGGCGGCCGTCGCCCGGGCTGGCGCGGCGGGCATCCCCCGCGGGCGCATCCTGGTGGACCCGGGCATCGGCTTCGGCAAGACGTTCGAGCACAACCTCTTCCTGCTGCGCCGGCTCCACGAGCTGCGCGTCCTGGGGCTGCCGTTGCTGGTGGGCACCAGTCGCAAGGGCTTCCTCGGCCGGTTGGCGGGCGGCAAGCCGGCCTCCGAACGGCTGGCGGCGACGCTGGGTTCGGTGGCCTCCCTGGCCGCGCTGGGTGGGGCAGACGTCGTGCGCGTCCATGACGTGGCTGAGTCCCGGGACGCGCTGGCCGTCGCGGACGCCATCCGGAGGTGCGAGGACGGCGGGACGCTCTACACCCGGTAACAAGGTGTGGCTTACAGCCCTCAGGCCGTGGACCGAACCTTCACCTTCCGCTGGCCGCTCCCCGAGCCGCCGTGTATGGACGGCGGCGGTTCGGTTGGTACTGATTTCGCAACCTCTTTTAGTCTGCGTCGGCCTGCATGCCTGGGAGGTTGCCCAGGGAGCAGGGGGTTCCTAACTTCGAGCCCGCGTGGTGGGCGGGGTATAAGCCCCGACGTCGAGAGGCCGGCGCAGGCCCGGCGTGGGAAAGGCGGAGCGGCACACATGGCGTACAGGATGAACATGCCTCCGAAGGAGGCGCAGGCTTCCCAGAAGCTGTTCGGCACGGATGGTGTTCGCGGGAAGGCGAACGTCTATCCCATGACTGCCGAGGTCGCGATGCAGCTCGGGCGGGCGCTTGCGTTCCTCATCCGCAATGGCCCGCATCGCCACCGCGTCATTGTCGGGAAGGACACGCGGCTGTCCGGCTACATGCTGGAGCAGGCGCTGGCCGCGGGCCTCACCTCCATGGGCGTGGACGTGGAGCTCGTCGGGCCGCTGCCGACCCCGGGCATCTCCAACATCACCACCTCCATGCGGGCGGACGCCGGCGCCGTCATCTCCGCGTCCCACAACCCCTACGAGGACAACGGCATCAAGTTCTTCTGGCGCGACGGCTTCAAGCTGCCGGACGAGACGGAAGGCAAGATCGAGGAGCTGGTGTCCAGCGGCTCCATCGACTCCATCCGCCCGACGGCCACGAAGATTGGCCGGGCCTTCCGCATGGAGGACGCGCGGGGCCGCTACATCGTCTTCCTGAAGGCCACCTTCCCGCGCGAGCTGACGCTGGAGGGGATGACCATCGTCGTCGACTGCGCCAACGGCGCGGCCTACAAGACGGCGCCCGCCGTGCTGGAGGAGCTGGGCGCCAAGGTGATTGCGCTCGGCGTTTCGCCGGACGGCAAGAACATCAACCACAAGTGCGGCGCGCTCTTCCCGGAGAACCTGGCCAAGGCGGTGGTGAAGCACGGCGCGCACCTGGGCATCGCCCTGGACGGTGACGCCGACCGCCTCATCGTCGTGGACGAGAAGGGCAAGGTCGTCGACGGTGACGCCATCATGGCCATCTGCACGGGTGAGCTGGTGGCCCGCAAGCAGCTGAAGAAGAAGATGTTGGTCTCCACGGTGATGAGCAACATCGGCCTGGAGCGCGCGGTGGCGCGCTGGGGCGTGAAGGTGGCCCGCACGCGCGTGGGGGACCGCTACGTCGTCGATGAGATGCGCCGCAACGGCTACAACCTGGGCGGCGAGCAGAGCGGCCACCTCATCTTCCTGGACCACACCACCACGGGTGACGGCACCCTGGCGGCGCTCCAGTTGCTGGCGGTGATGTGCCGGGCGGGCAAGCCCCTGAGCGAGCTGGCCTCCATCTTCGAGCCCGTGCCCCAGACGCTCATCAACGTCGTGGTGAAGCAGAAGAAGGAGCTGGGCGAGCTCCCCACGGTGATGAAGGTCATCAAGAGCGTGGAGCAGCGCCTGGGCAACTCCGGCCGCGTGCTGGTGCGCTTCTCCGGCACCGAGCCCAAGGCCCGCGTCCTCATCGAGGGCGAGGACGCCGCCCGCAACCAGGCCTACGCGAAGGAGATCGCGGACGCGCTGTCCAAGGCCCTCAGCGTCTGAGCGCCGCTGCGAACGGCGGTTGACTTCCGGACGCTGGCGGCGTGATGAAGGGCCAGCGCGCACCGGGGCCCCTCGACAATCCCACGGCCGCGCACGAGCGAGGTGCGGTCGATGGGACAGCGACTGGGTGTCAACGTGGACCATGTGGCGACGCTGCGTCAGGCGCGGCGCACCCCGTATCCGGATCCGGTGACGGCCGCGGCGCTGGCGGAGCTCGCCGGCGCGCAGCAGATCACCATCCACCTGCGCGAGGACCGGCGTCACATCCAGGACCGGGACTTGCGCATCCTCCGTGAGACGGTGCAGACGCTCCTGAACCTGGAGATGGCCGCCACCGCGGAGATGGTGAAGATCGCCTACGAGCACAAGCCGGACGTGGTGACGCTGGTGCCGGAGCGCCGCGAGGAGCTCACCACGGAGGGCGGCCTGGAGGTCGCCAACCAGCGCGAGCACATCGCGAAGATCATCAAGAACCTGAAGGATGGGGAGATCGCCGTCTCGCTCTTCATCGACCCGGACCTGGACCAGGTGCGGGCGGCGCACAAGGTGAACGCGGACCGCATCGAGCTGCACACCGGCCGCTACTGCGAGGCGCGCAACGAGAAGGAGCGGGCCCGGGAGCTGGCGCGCATCGTCGACGCGGCCAAGGCGGGCACCAAGCTGGGCATGGGCGTGGCCGCGGGCCACGGGCTCAACTACGACAACGTGCAGCCGATTGCCCGCATCGGTGAAATCGACGAGCTGAACATCGGGCACGCCATCGTCGGGCGCGCGGTGCTGGTGGGCTTCGAGCGCGCGGTGCGCGAGATGCTCGAGCTCATGCGCAACCCGGGGTAGGGCGCCATGGGAATTCGCGGCCTGGGCCTGGACATCTGCTCCATCTCCCGCATCCAGCGCATCCTGGACGGGCCTCGCGCGGAGCCCTTCCTGAACCGCGTCTACACCGAGGCGGAGCGGGCCCTGTGCGGCCGGCGCAGTGACGCCGCCAGCGCCTACGCCGCGCGCTTCGCCGCCAAGGAGGCCCTGGTGAAGGCGCTGGGCGCGCCGCCGGGCATCCGCTGGAAGGACATGGAGGTCCGGCGGCAGGGCGGAGCGCCTTATTTCGCACTGTCCGGCGTGGCCTTGGAGGTCATGGACGCGCGAGGGCTGGAGGCCTTCCTCGCGCTGACCCACGATGCGGACGTCGCCGCCGCCACGGTGGTGCTCCAGTCGAAAGGGGAGTGAAGCCATGTTGCGCGTCCTCACCGCCGCTCAGATGCGTCAGGCCGAGCAGGCCGCCGAAGCCCGCCACGGCATGCCCTCCGCGTTGCTGATGGAGAACGCCGGGCGGGCTTCGGCGGCCTGCTCGGCCTGACGCATCTGAGCGGCGGTGAGGACGCG
>NZ_JABXEP010000075.1:0-39110 GCF_013372605.1 Myxococcus sp. AM009 | reverse complement strand
CGCGCACCCTCACCCCCGCGCCCCGCGGAGAGAACTTCACCGCGTTGGACACCAGGTTGGTGAGCACCTGCACCAGCCGGTCCCGGTCCACCTTCACCCGCGGCGCGCCCGTCACCTCGGCGTGGAGCGAGACACCCGCGCCGTCCGCCATGCCCCGGACGCTCGCGAAGGTGGACTCCACCAGGTCCGCGCATTCCGGCGTGGAGCGCTTCAGCTCCAGCTTGCCCGCCTCCATCTTCTCCAGGTCGAGGATGTCGTTGATGAGGCGGATGAGGCGCTCGGTGTTGGTGCGGGCGATGCGCACCATGTCCAGCGCCTGGGGCGGAATATCACCCACGATGCCGCCCTCCAGCAGGCCCAGGGAGCCACGGATGGAGGTGAGCGGCGTGCGCAGCTCATGGCTCACGGTGGAGATGAACTCGTTCTTCATCCGCTCCACCGCCTTGCGCTCGGCGATGTCGCGCACGAAGACGGTGTAGCGGGGCGGGCCTTCTCCGGGCACGCGGACGATGGTCAGCTCCGCGGGGAAGGTGCTGCCATCCCCTCTCAGACACGGAGACTCCAGCCGCGTGGCCTGCCCCGACGCGGTGCTCCGCCCCGCGGCCAGCACCTTCTGGCGGGCACCGTCCGGCAGCTCCGCCGGGAGCGCCACGGAGAGGAAGTCGCGGCCCACCACGTCCGCGGCGGCCACCTGGAAGGTCTTCTGTGCCGCGGGGTTCAGCTCCAGCAAGGCCCCGCCGCCGTCCAGCAGGAGGATGCCGTCCGGAGAGGCCTCCAGGATCGCCGCCTTGCGCGCCTCGCTGGCGCGCAGCCCGTCGTTCGCCTCGGACAGGGCCTTGGTGCGCTCCTCCACCCGCCGCTCCAAGTCCGTGTTGAGCGCGGCCAGGTCGGCGGAGGCGCGCGACAGCCGCACCATCACCACCAGCACGTAGGCCACCAGCGCCAACGAGACGAGGAAGAAGATGATGCGCGAGCGCTCGTTGCGCTCCTGCGTGCGCTCGTAGAGCTCCAGGTAGGTGTTGATGAGGCGGTCCGCCCGCGCGCTGACAGTGCCCTCCAGCAGGGCCTGGACGGCCGCGTCCGCCTCCTCCTTCGCGCCCCGCGCGTCCGCGGCGCGGGTCCGCTCCAGCAGCGCGGCGCTCTCCTCCAGCGCGCCGACGAACAGGTCCAGCGCCGCGTTCATCGTGCGCTGGTCCATGGCGGACAGGAAGGAGGGGAACCGCCGCAGCGCGTCCGCGCGGGCTCGCAGCGCGGCGAAGTCCTCCGGGCCCGCGCCGTGGAGCGTGCGCAGGCCCATGCGTTCGCGCAGCACGTCCATCTCCAGATCGCCGCTGGCCACGCGCAGGTGCCGCAGCGCGCCGCGGTAGCGGTCATTGTCGGAGGTGGCCCAGGGGCGCCCCATGGCGAACAGGCCACACAGGAGCAGCAGCGCGCCCGCCGCCAACACGCCCGAGCGACGCGGCAGGCGAAGCCCCTGCCTCATCCTGGCACCAGCTTGCGAATCTCCTGAGGCAACGTCATCGGGTCGAAGGGCTTCCCGATGACGCCCAGCGCGCCCAGTTCCAGGTAGCGGGCGACCTCCTGCTTCTGGATTTTCGCCGTCATGAAGATGATGGGCGTGTTCGCCGTGGCCTCCTCGGCGCGCAGCCGGCCGAAGGTGGTGGGCCCGTCCATGCCCGGCATCATCACGTCCAGCAGGATGAGGTCGGGCTGCTCCGCGCGGGCCTTCTCCAGGGCCTCCGCGCCCGACGCGGCGAGCACCGTCGTCCATCCCCCCACGCGGCCGAGGCTGAGATTGCCGATGGTGCGGATGTCCTCTTCATCGTCAACGAGCATCACCTTGCGAAGGGTCGTCATGGCTAGGACGGAACTCTACCAGGGCGGCCGTGCCCTGAAGCGGCCGAGGCAACGCCAGGGGTTGGACCGATATGGAGTGGGAGCCGAGCGTCGGCAGCGCTGACGGCGGGCCGAGGGGACGGGTGCTCGCCCGTCGGCGGAGTGGGACGCGTGTTGGACGTTTGAGTGCTGGGAGGCTCAAAGTCGACGGACGCCCCTTTGCCCATGCCGGACGCTCTCCTGCGAGGCAGCGGACACAAGCGGGGCCGGTCGAAGCAGCGCGCAGCGGAACCTGTCAGTCACCTCGCGTGAGACATGCCGCGCGCGACAGGCGGCGCCCAGTCCACCTCAGCCGCGGTCACCGGCCCAGAAGTCGAACGCTTCGCGGGCGACATCCGCGATGACCCGTTCGCGGGTGGCGTCGTCGGCCGGCGACTCGGAGACGAACACCGCGACCACCAGCCGTCGCCCGTCCGGCAGCGTCACCAGCCCGATGTCGTTCGTGGCCGCGGTGATGCCGTCAACGGTCCTCGATGTCCCCGTCTTGTGCGCGACCGGTGTCCCCGCGGGCAGACGTCCGCGGATCCGGTTCGGGCCCGTGGGTGTTTCGGTGAGGAGGCGCAGCAGGTGCCGCCGCCCGTCCGCCGACATGCCCCGTCCCGCCTCCACCGCGAGCAACAGGGCCGCCGCGCCTTCGGGCGTCGCCCAGTTGCGGTACTGGGCCTTGGGGTCGCGCCCCATCTCTTTTTCGGTGACCGCGACCTCGACGCCGTCGACCTTCACGCTGCGCAGGTATCGCGTCACCGCGGCCGGGCCACCGACCAGGCCGAGGAGGACATCCGCGGCCGTGCCGTCGCTGCCCGACGCGGCACCGCGCAGCAGCTCGCCCAGCGTCAGCTCGACGCCGTCGGGGTGAGCATCGCGGATCGGGCTGTGCTGCCGGTCGGACACGAAGTCCGCGGGCTCGACGCGCACGCGCTGGTCCAGTCGCAGTTCGCCCCGGTCGACGGCGTCCAGGACCGCCATCGCGAGCGGCAGCTTGAACACGCTCTGCATCGGGAAGCGGCGTCCGCCGCCGAGCACGACCGCATCACCGTCCGCGTCATCGTTGGCCAGGACCACCGCGACGCCGACCGGGCCCTCGGCCGGCGCGACCGCACGCTCCAATCGTTCACCGAGCTCGTCGTGCGCCGCCATTGAGGCTGCGCGCGCGTCCACCGGGGCTGGGCCCGCGGCGCACCCCCACGTGCCGAGCACCGCCAGCAGGACGAGGGCGGCGACGAACAGGCTCGAACGATGATGCGCGCGAGTCTTTGATGACATCTCGCCATCATTCTTCGCGGCGCGATGCGTGGCAAGGCGCCGACGCCCCCGCGCGACGGCGAATGACGGCCCTGATTCCAACTGCGTCGCCGGCCTCGCCCGCGCGGTCCGAGGCCCGCGCCACCCGTGCCCAGGACGGAGGCGAACACGAACATCATGCGCATCGGGAGGGTCCTCGTCGCCGTCACCCGGCGCGAAGCCGCCGGTCGATGAGGGCGCCGACGACCGCGCCGACCAGAATCGGCACCAGCGCGTAGAGCGGAATGAACACGAGCGCGATGGCGGACTGCGCGTCCCCCGCCAGGTTCAGCGACCCGTGCGCCCAGGCGAGGAAGCCGAAGCCCGCCAGCGCGGGCGCCAGCAGCGACACCGGCCGTCGGTAGAAGAAGCTGACGGCGAGGAGCGCGCCCCACGCGAGCGCGTTGAACACGCCGAGGAACAGCGTCGCGCCGAGGCCGTCGCCCGCGTACTGCTGCGCCCAGTCGAGGCCATGCGGCAGGCGTGCTGCGTACGGGAGCAACAGCCCGATGACGACGATGAGGATACGGGCGGTGCGCATGGTCATGCCGGACTCCATCGCTTTGCAGGCCGCTCAACCCGACGAACGGCGGCGCTGAAGAATATCCCGTCTGGCTCCAGTCCCGGCTCCGCGGGTCTCCCTCCAACCCCAGCGTGGCACCGCGCAGTGAGGGCGCTACGGCTCGCCCGTGAGCACGCGCCCGTCGTACACCCGGATGTAGCCCTCGCCCTGGTCCGTGACGGCGCCGAAGCCGCCGGTCACCACGACGTGGCCCGCCGGGGTGAGCGAGAGGTCGCTGATACGGACCGGACCTCCCGTCCCCGTGCTCCCCTCGACGTAGGTCACCGGGCCGAGCGCACGGGTCGTGAGGTTCATTGCCGCGAACCAGCCCCGGCCAAACTCCGTTCCAACCGCGAGGGGTTCGTGCCCGCCGACGAGCAGCGTCCCGGAGGGCGCGAAGGTCTGCAGGGTGACCACGCCCGGCCCGTTCGGGATGGTCGCGGTCCACTGCGTCACCCCATTCGCTCCAATCCACCGCTGGGTGAAGCCCCCGGCAGACTGGGAGGTGTTGGGCAAGAGGGTGCTCGTCGCGCCCTCGGCGTTGACGGCGAAGAGGTCCCAGCCGTCCTGCGTCTCCCACAGGGTGGCACCCTCCGCGCTGTACTTCCGGAGGTAGGACTTCACGAACACCGACTCCCCGGACGTCTCGTTCCGGTTGAACACGCTGCCGGACAGATAGACCTCCCCCTGGTCATTCACCGCCAGGCCAGAGGCGTAGTTGAACTGGCCCTCATTGAAGCGCAGGCTCCAACGCTTGGCAGCCTGCGGCGAGATGGCGATGAGTTCGAGCTGACGCGCGAGCTCATGATTGCCCAGGCTCAACAGCACGTAGACGTTCCCGCTTGCGCTCACCGCGAGCTCGGGCCAGTTGGGATTCTCGACGGATTCTGAAGAGGTCCACAGCACCTGCCCGTGCGTGTCGTACCGGGTCACCCGTCCGAAGTAGTCCACCACGTAGGCATTGCTCGCGCCATCCAGGGCCATCTCCACCCCGCCGCTCAGGGGGACCGACCAGCGCAGCTGCCCGGTGCTGCTGAGCCGCTGCAGCTGCCCGACCTCAAGGACGACGATGTCACCACCGGCCGAAACCGCCACGCTCCGCGGATGAGAGCCCCGCCGCGCCTCCCACCGCAGGAGGGACTCGAGCGCCTCCAGGGAGACAACCTTCGTCCCGTCCATGACGAGCGAGCAGCCGCCACCCGCCACCACGGCGCAGGCCCCGCCCCAGGTCGGAATCCCCGCTGGCGCGGCCCGGAGCGTCACCTGCGCCTTGCGGACCGGCATCCTGCACGGCTCGTCGCAGGACCAGCCTTCCCCGTCGGCCCCCACGCGCGCTCCGCCACCCGGCAGGCTCCTCACCTCCACATAGCCGACCCCCATGCCCTTGAGGACCGCGCTGTCCACGTCGGGCGCGCCCTCCACCTCGAGGCGGGCCTCGCTCGGCCCCGCAAGCCGGGGCGAGAACTGCACCCGCACCTCGCACTCCCTGCCCGCGTCGAGGAAGCGCTCGCAGGTGTTGGCGGTGATGGTGAACCCGCTGCCCTCCACCTTGACGGACACGGACTCCACCGCCGACGGAGACGCGTTGCGCACGGTGAAGAGCTGCTCAGGGGAGGACCGGCCCACCTCCAGCTCACCGAAGTCGGCCTCCTCCCGGTCGATGATGAGCACGGCCGGCTTCTGTTCTTCGCGAGAGCACGCGGCGGAAAGGACAGACGCGCTGAGCAGCAGGGAGAGCAATGGCTTGCGAAGCATGCGCGGCCTTGTATGCGAGCCCATGTCTGCGTGACAAGCTGGCACAGGCATCATCAAGCCGAGGACAAGCGCCTCGGGCTCGTTACGGCGGTAGATGACTGAGGGCTGAGCCGCCGATGCGCATCCGAATTCGTGGCCCCCACGGCGAGGGGCGGCACGTCATCAGCGGCACCCTGCCGTGCGGCAGTAGCTCGCGAACATCCAAGGCGACTGGCAAGGGCGCTTCATGACGCTTCCAGCGGCGGCAGGTGGGCGGGTGGGTCGTGCAGCTCACGGACGCGCCGCTCGACCTGGACAACCCCACCCACCTGGGCGCGCTCAAGCGGACCTATGAGCGCTTCCCGGAGATTGGCGGTCGCTCGGCGCCTTGCCCCCCGCAGCTCGGGGGCCCCAAGTGAGAGCGGCCGGGCGCTGTTCGGTGGACGCCTCACAATCACCCACTGCTGCTGCGACTCCCCCCAAGGTATCGGACCTCAAGCATCGTGGCGAAACATGGGGTCTGACCGGCCTCACTTGAACTGAGGTACGGCCATGCCCATCGACGCCCTGCTCGCAGCGCTCTCGCAGCACCACTTTCCCAATCCTCCAGCGACGCCTGCCCAAATCGCGGCCTTCGAGTCTCGCGTGGGATGGAAGCTCGATGCTGACCTACGAGCCTTCTACCTCCACTGTGACGGAGCGGCGTTGTTCGAGTCCCCTCCTGACGCGAACTATCGGATTCTCCCGCTGGCGGAGATTCGACGTGCGCGCCTCGCGGTCTTCGGCCGTGACGACGACGCCTACGGCTCACCGTCGTTGTATGCCCTGGTCGACATGCAGGACACCAACTACGTCGTCGTAGACGTGGAGCCGAAGTTCACCAGGTACCCGCTGTTCGATGCCTTCCATGAGACGTTCCCGGCGGTGGAGCAGATTGCACCGTCCTTCGGGGACTTGCTCATGCGGGCGCTGGACAGCGGCGGGCGCTCATTCTGGCTGGAGGAGTAGCCGCGCGACGGTGCTCGCCGCTGCCTGCGCCGCTCACCCTGGCGCCCCGCGACACCTCAGGGGAACGTCACGTTGCCAATCGTCACCGTGCGAGGACCCTCTGCCTCCCACAGCTTGAGCGAAAAGGAGCCTCGCGCGGATTCAGTGGACGCTTCTGCTTCAATCACCACGCGCCCAGGCGCACCTGATGTAACAGGCGATTTCTGCCACACGCGGAGCACCTTCAATTCTGTTCCAGGGGGACCACGGAGTGCGGCGCCGCTTGCTGTCCATGGCAGATCTCCCCGCAAGCCCATCAGGGAGACTTCCAGGGCGACACGGCCCGTCGAGCGGTAGCTTTGAACCTGGAATGGTTGGGGCGCACTCTTCGAGTCCGAGGAAACCGTCTTGGTCACGATCCGACCGGCCACACCGTTCACATCGATGCCGCCGGTCGCGAGCAATCCCGCGAGTCCCCCCGGAACGTCATGCTCCGACACCAGACGCGCGTTCTCTTCCTGGCACCGTAGCGTCTCGGCTCGCGCCTCCCTCGCTTCCTGCTGGTACGACTCAACGGTTCTCGCGTTCCGATACACCTCGACAAGGCTGTCCGCGCGCGCGGGATGAATCGTCAGCAGGAACGAAGCGCCAGCAGGCGCTGCGCCGTCGCGGAAGCGCACAGACACCCGGAGCTTCTCCCCGGAAGTCCCCCGCTCCGAAGGAACCAGCCGCATCGTCGTGCGGCCCACGTCGACATTCGAGAAGACGTGCCTCCCTTCCAGGGCGATGCCCTCTTGGGCCAACTCCGAGTCAAAGAGAATCACGGTGGACAAACCGGGGCTGACTGCAATCTCGGTCAGCACGCCTGAATCATCCGGCCCCAACTCGATTCGCCGAGCGCCGTTCCCCGACACCAAGTTCCCCTGAGCCGCCGCGCCCCCCGCCATGAGCGAGAGCCAGAGGAGAACGACCGATGATGTTGCATGCATCCGTCCGCGGCTCCCTCACGCGGCGCCCCGCGCCGCATCACTCAAACTCGCGCACCGCCCTCACATCGCCGGTCGTGAAGACACGGGCCGAGGTGGGATTGTCATCCCCTTGCTCCCTCTCCAACCCCTTCACCAAGGACTCTGACTGCAACTCCAGGCACACGGGAAAGCTCTTTCCATCGCGAGTACGCGCATGGGTGAATCGGCCATAGACGCGGTCACTCACGATGAGGCGCCCAGAGAAGACCGTGCCACTCGGCATGCGCTTCCACTCGCCGAGCAGCAGCGCTTCAGTCGGACCATCCGTCACCGTGATGACCTGCGGCTTGCTGACCAGAAAGGTCACGGCATAGTGGTCTCCCGCCTTGACGCCCCACCGCGCCATCTCCTCAACGGCCCCGTCTGGACACGGCTCATAGGGAGGAGGCGGGCGCACCTGCGCTCCAGGACACGCCAACCCCGTGCAGGCCGCCACCGCGACAAGCGCCTTGCTCATGATACCCGCGCCCTTCCTTCCAGGCTTTGGTGGCGGCGGGGTCTGGGTCTTCTCCATCTTCACGGTTGTGGCCTCGGGGATCATCGCAGGGGCAGCGAAGGCCGCAGGGGTGGACTCCTTGCCGGAGAGGGGCGCTGCGGCGTGGACAGCTTGGGATGAACTCTCCAGGCGCGCTACTTCCTGACGGGGCGGCACGGCCCCCGCATCGCGCAACGTCCGCGAGCTCCACGCCCACCCCACCGCGACCAGCACCGCGACCAGCGCCAGGGCCGCCGTGCCCCAACGCAGCGAGGTCAGCACGGGCCGCGAAGCTTGTTCCGACGCGGCGCTCCGCTCCTCCAACGATGGCGCCTGCGCCTCCAATGGAGGAGGCCTCGCCTGCTCTCGCCGCTTGCCGCGCCGGGGGCGGCGCAGCGGTTCGTTCAGCCACTTGTCGAAGGTGTCCCTGTCCCCCTCCGTCGTCGCGGTGTCCTCGCCGTGGGCGTCACACAGCGGCACATCCCATGTCGCGTCCGCGCCTCGCAGCACCTCCTCCAGCGTCACACACAGCGCCCCCGCGCTCGGCACCCGCGCGACCGGCGCCTTCTCCAACAGCCGCAGGCACACGTCACTGAGCGCCGCGGGCACACGCGCGTTCACCTGACGGGGCGCAAGCGCTTCATTCGTGATGACGACATCCGCCAGCGTGAAGTGGTCCCCCACGAAGGGAGGCCGCGCGGTGAGGAGCTGGTAGAGGACCACGCCCAGCGCCCACAAGTCGTCCAAGGGGCCCGGCGTGTAGAAGGCCCCAGGCACCCGGGCATGCTGCCGGAAGAAGCTCCACGCCTCCGGAGCGCGGTACTCGGGCGTCCCAGGCGGGAGGATGTCCACCGTGATTCCTGGCGCCCCCGCGTAGTCCCCCACGCCGAAGTCCACCAGCTTCGCCGCACCATCCACGGTGCGCACCATGACGTTGGCCTCCTTCACGTCACGGTGAAGCACACCTGCCTCGTGGACGGCCTCCAGCGCCCGCGCCACGTCCAGCACGACGCGCGCCACCTGCCGCGCGGAGGGGTTCTCCTCGGACGCCCACACGTCCAACTGCCGCCCTTCCACGTACTCCATGACGATGACGCCGAACTCAGGAGACGCCACCGGCCACTTCCCGAAGCCATGAAGGCCCACCACGTTGGGGTGACGCAGCTTCAGCAGAATGGAGACCTCACGCTCCACCCGCGCGCCTACGCGCGCCAGCTCCAACAGCTTCAGCGCGTAGGCCTGCCCCTCACACCGTGCGAGGTACACGGCCCCGAAGCCGCCGCTGCCCAGCCGGCGCTCCACCGTGTAGCCCACCACCTGGGCGCCGGGCGCGAGCACCGCGAGGGCAGGCTCCTTGTGCCTCATGGCGTCCGCCTCCCAGCCTTCCGGACCTCGCCCATGCGCGCACCCTCCCAACGGGCCGCGGACCCTACCAAAGGGACTGCTCCGGATGGAGTCCGTCCTCGCGACCGGCTTGAGCCGCTTGACGTCTGACATCCATCATCAACATCTAGACGTCTGGCATCCCATTCCACTACGAAGGAGGGATGGAAGAAGTCACCTTCGGGAAGTTCCATGAATGAAGAGCTGGCAATCACCATCGGCACGGTCGCGCGGGAGGCGCGGGAGAAGCTGGGGATGACGCGCGCCGAGGTGGCCGAGCGCGTGGGCCTCGTGGAGCCCGCCTACGGGCGCCTGGAGCGAGGGAAGGTGTTGCCCAGCGTCCCCGTCTTCCACCGCCTCAGCCTGACGCTGGGCCTCTCGCCCGAGGTCCTGCTGGGCACGACGCCGCGCGGGACAGGGAAGAAGAAGCCTCCACGCGCTCCGTCCCTTGAAGCGGAGACGCCCGAGCTGCGCCGCCTGCTGGCGCTCGCGCGGAAGCTGGACGAGGAGAAGCTGGACGCGCTCCTCCACGTCGCCACCGCCCTGACTCGCTAGTCTTTCTTCGCGAGCGCCTCGAGTTCGTGCGCGTCCAGCCCCTCCGGGTAGAGGCCACCCTCACCGAACTCCACCACGTCACGCAGGCAGCCTCCCTCCGCGATGACGCGGGCGACCTCCGCCTGGGCATCCTGGCGCCCAAAGGTCGGATGCCACTTTGTCAGCGCCGCGCGCAGCACGGCTCCCAGGTCCGCCGCCGTGGCGAAGCGCTCTCCCGGGACAACGCGCAAGGCCGTGTGGAGGAGGGCCTTCACGTCCGCGGACAGCCCTGCCACGGCCACCTCGACATCCGCCGGACTGAAGCTGGCGAGCAGCACGCGCATCTGCGTCAGCGGCAAGGAAGGGAGCTGCTCGGCCTGGAGAGGACTGAGCCCCCTGGGAGGTGAAGGCACGTCCTCCACGTCGAAGAGGTGCGTGCCCGTCAGCAGCTCCACGAGCACCACGCCCAGACTGAAGACGTCCGAGGCCGGGGACAGCGGCAGGCGCTCCAGGTACTCAGGAGAGGCATAGGCCACGTCACCTCGGACGAGGTTGGCGGGAGACTCAAGCCGCCCCACCATGAGCGAGTAGGCGGCGCCGAAGTTGGCGAGCTTCACCCCGCCATGCGCCCCCAGGTAGATGTGCCGAGGGTTGACGTCCCGGTGGATGATGCCCAGCGGCTTGCCGGTCTCGCCTCGCGACGTGTGGGCGTGGTGGAGGGCGTCCGCGACCTCGGCGCCGATGTAGAGCGCCAGCGCCTCTGACACGGGATTGCCCCGCGCGATGCCCGCGCTCACCAACGTGTCCAGCGAAGGCCCGTCCACGTACTCCATGACGACGTGAGGCGTGTTCCGGTGAATCTTCAGGTGGAAGACCTGGGCGATGCTGGGGTGATTGAGCCCGAAGGCCAGTTGAATCTCATCGGAGAGCCGCTTGCGCTCCTCGTAGCTGGAGGGGCTGGGCAGACGACGCACGAGGCACCGGCCCGGCACCTCCTCCTCCAATGCATAGCGGTGAGCCAGGAGCAGCGCCTCGCCCGTGGGCATCCGCATCAACTCACGGACGGCCTCGTACCGGACGCCGCCCACCGTGAAGAGCGGCTGCGGTGTCTTCGGCGTCGCGGGTGGAGGGGGGACGTGGGACCGCGCGGGGCGTCTGTCACTGTCGGTCGTGGAGGGCATGCGGTCCTCGGGAGGCAATGCGTGGGTTTCCGAGGATTCTCGACGATATGAACTCATGAAGTCCATAGAACATGGACTTTATAGATTCACAGCATCAGGATATGCGCTGGCGAGTCCTGGGAGGGAAGCTCTACGCGATGGACACGGGGGCACGCTAATCTTTCCCAAGGCGGAAGGGGGCGGCAATGCGCGCTGACGTACTGCTGTTGGTGGTGGCTGTGCTTGCCACGGGGTGCGCCTCGGCGCCGAATGCTCTCGAACGTGACGGACCGCTGCGCTACACGCCGCGCGTGGCCGCGTCCCCCGCCTGGGTAGAACCGCCAAGCGATTCAGGACCCGAGGTGCGCCCACGGCGATTGCGCCGCAAGGGGCTACGTCACGACGTCACGGAAGCCGGGCCTGGCACCATGTCTGGAGCTGCCGGAGGTAGGGAGCGGAGTGCCGCAGCGACGCGCCAGGCCGTCCTCGACGCCATTGACGAGGTGAAGCGCTCCATGGAGGGCAGCGAAGCCGCGCGCTCCCGACTTGCGTCGCGTCCGCCCTCCCTCGGTGGCCGTGGGCTCGCCGGGGTGTTCACGCGCTATCTCAACCACGGCTCCGAGCAACGGGCGTGGCTCCGACGAACGCTTGGGAGCGCCACCGCGCTGGTGAGCGTGGCGTCGCAGGTGGGGGACTCCGACATGGAGTTGGGCGTCCTCCGCATGTCGGGACCTCGCCTCCAGGCCGCGATGTTCGGAGCCCTGCTGCTGGCCACGTGGGTGGACTTCCTCCAACTCGCTGACGCCGTGGTACGCGACTGTCCCATGTGCGGTTACGAGAAGCTGTTCGTGGACCTGCATCGAGTTCAAAGCATGATGACTCCGACGCTGGCAGACCTCGCCTCGGGGGACTCGGAGCGCGTAGAGGCGGCGGCGACCGCGATGCCCGTGCTGATGGGGGAGCTGACCCACGAGTTCGACGCGATTCATCGGGATGCGCGCTTGGCCATGGAGTTCGGCGGCAAGGTCATGGTGGCGGCGCAGGTGCTGGAGATGCTCACCATGGTTTCCACGCTGAAGATGTCGCTGCCTCGGCTGCCCCCGGCCGCACCCGCGACGCTCGGCGTTGGGTTCGTCATGAGCTCGGGTGGCGTCATGGTGGGCTCGCGAATCGTCGTTTCCGCGGAGTGGGTGGAGCTGATGCGCAGGCTCGTGCAGGCGGGCGTCATCTCCCTCCCGGCCGTCAGCGCGGCCATCCGCATTCACGGCGGACAGGTGATGATGGCCCAGGCGCACCAGGACTTGCCCAAGGGCGTGCGCGACGCGCTGGGAGACAGCCCCGAAGTGCGCGGCATGCGGGTGACGGGCAGAGCGGGCGCGGGCATGTCCGACGCACCGAAGCACCACGTCCTGCCGAAGGAGCACCGTGCGTGGTTCGAGGCGCGCGGCTTCAAGGGGGACATGGACATCGACCAGTTCTGCGTGCGGCTGGAGCGGGCCCACCACGAGGCGATTCACGGTGGAGGGAACTGGAAGCTGGGGCGCATTTGGCCCGGCGAGTGGAACCGAATGATCATGGGTGTTTTGCAAGAAGCCGAGACGGTGGCCGGACGGAAGTTGACGAGGAATACGGTACTGAAGCTCGTCGCAAAGGAGATGAAGCGCTATAGCATCCCGACGAAATTCACTTCCTGGAGCGGGAGATGAACGAGGGAAGTTCCTGGCGTGGCGATTGGCCGGCACGGCTGTATGAGCGGGTTCGCGAGCTCGGCTACGACTCCCTTACAGCTTTTGCAGAGGCACGCCCTACTGCCTCGTTGGTCGAATTGGCCGATGTGCTGGGCAATGGAGACCTCGCAGGGGTGCAGGTGTTCAGGGGGCTGGTCGAGGAGGCAGAACGTGCCCATCAAATCACTCGGTTGGTGCGCAGCCAGTTCGTTCGTGAGCTGTCTGAGGGGCTACCGAACGGTTGGCCGTCGGTGCTGGATGACGAAGCCCGGCTAGAGGTCGCCATGGTGCTTGGATCCTGGTTTGGTTTCACGCCCGTTACGCATCAGGAGCGCGTCAGGCAGGTCAACGCGGCACTTCTCACTCATCCGCCCCCCGCGGGTTGGCGCCCGCTCGGTCCTGACGACGCGCTTCTCCGGACGCTTCTCCCTGACGACGAAGCCTGAACGAATGCGGTGGCCCCGCCAATTGGTGAGATGGGGCGCCACGTTGCTACGCCGCCACTCCATCCCCGGAACTTCATGATGGTGAGCTCCCGATGACCGACGAACGTTCATGGCGAGGGAACTGGAAGGCCCGCCTGCATGAGCGCGTCCGTGAGCGCGGCTACGACTCACTCACTGCTTTCGCCGAGGCCTGTCCCACCGCATCGTTGGTGACACTGGCCGAGGAGCTTGGTCCAGACGACGTTGCCGGAGTTCAGGTGTACGATGGCTTGGTAGCCGAAGCGGTGCGAAGCAAGCAAGTGCCCCGCTTGGTGCGTGGACAACTCGTGCGTGAGTTGTGGGGGAGTCTCCCAGATGGCTGGCCAGCCGTGTTGGATGACGACAACCGCTTCAAGGTCGCAAAAGCACTTGGCCTGTGGTCCAGTCTCATCCCCGAAACGCATAAAGAGCGGGCTCGGCCGGTCGGAGCTGCGCTTATCGCCAATCCCCCGCCCCCTGGCTGGCGCCCGCTCGGACCTGACGACGCGCTGCTCCGGACGCTCCTCCCTGACGACGAAGCCTGAATGGCCCCGGAGCTGCCTCCCATTTCACGTGCTGCCTGCGGATATGTGCTCGCAGGTCATTCCCTCCGCGGGCTCAGCCCCGTGAGCTTTGGCGAGTGCGTCGAGCCCCCAGCAGGAACATGAGCCCTGCGAGGAGTGGCACCGAGGTGGTGGTAGTGCAGCCAGACTTGGACGGAGCGTCATCATCCGGGACGCCGTCACCTCCATCTGGGACGCCGCCATCCGTTGGGAGGGGGCAGCCGGGTGTTGGCAGCCCTCGAGGGTAGGTCTCGCAGATGCCCTGGAACGTGCCGGGGTCGATGATGCGCTTCTGCGTATCGCCCCATGGCAGGTCGCGAGACATCGTGGAATCGGTGCGTGTCAGCAGGGCGAACCCCAGCCCCTCTCCGATGGAGCGTGTCACCAGGCTCTGGACATCTCCGACGACGCAGCCGGGCTCGATGACTCCCTGGTCGCAGGGGGGACCGTCCAGCGTGGTGAGCATGCCATTGCTGTTGTTGAGGCTGATGTTGGTGCCGAGAATCTCACCGGTGGACAGCCGGAAATGGCTCGTCTCATCAACGACATCATTCGGCGCGAAGGGCCAACAGTCATACTTTTCGGAGCAGGTGTCACTCTGCCAGCAGACATCGTTATCGGGGACGATGTCCGAGCAGTTCACCTGGCGGAAGGTCACCAGCATCTTCCCGTCGAGCGGCATCGGCGCGGGATGGGGCACATCCTCGCCGGGCGTGAACACCAGGTCCGAGCAACTGGCCACGGCCTGATTCCAGGTGTTGAACGCGGCGGTGACCGCGGCCCTCTCTTCAGCGGTCGGGTGGCCACCCGAGGTGGTCATCGCATAGGTCACGGCCCTGTCACCGCGACACAGCTCCACCCCTTCGATTCGTGTCCGTTCGTAGGACTGTGCCCGCGCGCTGGACACATTGAAGAGGATGAAGAGAGGAATGAATAGAAAAACCCTGGAAGGGAGCATGTCCGGACAATCATAGACGGTGCTGGAGCCCCATCAACCGCTCCGGCGTGCGCTCGACTCGGAAGGCAAGCGGGCGTTCGGCCGGGCCTCCATAGCCGCCCTCCGAGGAGGCGTTCGACCGCCGGTCGCCAGGAAGACGCCTGTGCGTTGATTCGTGGCGGCTCCAGAATCTTTGGGACGCGGTGAGCGTACTCACGCTGTTAACTCAGTCCACCCGAGCCGGGGTACGGAGGAGGCATATTTGGGTGGGGCTGAGACAGCCGGAGACGCGCGCTACCAGGAGCTGTTCAACGGAGCGGATGTCTCCCTCTGGGAGGAGGACTTCACCGCCGTCGCGTCCGCGCTCGACGGCCTGCGTGCCTCCGGCGTCCAGGACCTGCGCGCCTGGCTCGTGGAGCACCCCGGGTTCGTGATGGAGGCCGCGGGGTGGGTGAAGGTCGTGGACGTGAACGAGGCCACGGTGCGCCTGCTCGAGGCGCGCGGCCGGGATGAGGTGCTTGGCACCCTGGCCCTGTCCCGCCTCTTCGTCCCGGAGACGGTGAAGGCCTTCACCGCCGAGCTCCTCATGTTCTGGGACGGCGGCACGCGGCTGGAGCTGGAGACCGAGCTTCAAACGCTGCGGGGGCGCCACATCGACGTGATGCTCACCCTCACCCGGCCGTCGAGCGAGCGCAGCGACCGGGTCTTCGTCACCATGCGGGACGTCACCGTCCAGAAGGCGTCCCAGCGGGCGCTCCAGGAGAGCGAGGCCCGCTTCCGGAACATGGCGGACCACGCGCCGGTGATGCTGTGGATGACGGACGTCACCGGCCGCTGCGTCTACCTCAGCCGGACCTGGTACGAGTTCACCGGACAGACGGAGGCAGCGGGCCTGGGCTTCGGCTGGCTCAAGGCCGTGCATCCCGACGACGCCGAGCAGTCCGGGGCGGTGTTCCTCGACGCCAACGCGCGGCGCAGCCCCTTCCGGCTCGACTACCGGCTGCGGCGCTCGGATGGTGCGTACCGGTGGGCCATCGACTCGGCCAGCCCCCGCTTCGGGCCGGGCGGCGAGTTCCTGGGCTACATCGGCTCCGTCATCGACATCTCCGAGCGCAAGCAGGTCGAACAGGAGCGCGAGGCGCTGCTGACCGCCATGGACGAGGCCATCCGGCTGCGCGACGAGTTCCTCGCCGTGGCCAGCCACGAGCTCAAGACGCCGCTGACGCCGCTCAACCTGAAGCTGCAGACGCTGGCGCGAGCCACCCTGGAGCGGCGCGGACCAGAGCTGCTGGAGCGGCTGCCCGCGGACCTGGCGGTCATGCAGCGGCAGGTGAAGCGGCTGTCGACGCTGGTGGGTGAGCTGCTGGACGTGACGCTCATCAGCAGCGGTCAGCTGCGCCTGGAGCTGGAGCCGGTGGACCTGAGAGCGCTGGTCCAGGAGGTGGCCGCGCGCTTCGAGGGTGAGGCACAGCGCACCGGGACGCCCATCCAGGCGGAGCTGGACGAGGTGGTGGTGGGCCAATGGGACCGGGTGCGGCTGGAGCAGGCGGTGTCCAGTCTCCTCTCCAACGCCCTCAAGTACGGCGTGGGCCACCCCGTCTACCTGCAGGCGGGCGGGACGGCGGAGCGCGCCTGGTTCAGCGTCCGTGACGAAGGCATTGGCATTCCCCCCGAGGCCGTGGGCCGCATCTTCGAGAAGTTCGAGCGCGCCGTCTCCGAACGGCACTACGGCGGACTGGGCCTGGGGCTGTACGTCACGCGGCAGAACGTCAAGGCCATGGGCGGCACCATCGACGTGCGGAGCACGCTGGGCCAGGGCGCCACCTTCGTGGTGCACCTGCCCTGCCAGGTTCCTGGCGCGAACGCTGCGCGGGGAATGGCGTCATGAAGCGCTCCCAGGCAGTGGGGGAGGTGCTGCGCGGCGGCGGCGAGTGTGGCGCGCTGCTGCGGCGGGTCGACTGGGCGAAGACGGCCCTGGGCCCCGTGGAGTCGTGGCCGCAGTCCCTGCGCACCACGGTGGGCATCGTGCTGGCCTCCAACTACCCGCTCTACCTGGCGTGGGGCCCCAGGTACGTGCAGATGTACAACGACGCCTACCGGCCCATCTGCGGCGCGACGAAGCACCCCGCGGCGCTGGGGCAGGAGGCCGCCGTCACCTGGCCGGAGGTGTGGAGCAGCATGCTCGCGCCCGGCTGGGAGCGCATCCAGGCCACCGGAGAGCCCATCCGCGTGGAGGACCTGATGATGCCGCTGGACCGGAACGGCTACGTGGAGGAGTGCTACTTCTCCTACAGCCACAGCCCCATCCTCGACGAGTCCGGCGGCGTGGGCGGCATCTTCGCCGCCCTGGCCGAGACGACCGAGCGCGTGCTCAACGAGCGGCGGCTGCGCACGCTGTCCGCGCTGGGCGTGGCGGCCCTGGGCCAGGAGACGCCGGAGGCCACCTGCCGCGAGACGGCGCGCGTGCTCGAAGGCAACCCGAACGACGTTCCCCTGGCGCTGCTGTACCTCACCAGCGCCGAGGAGAAGGCGGCGCGCCTGGCGGCCACCAGCGGCGTGGCGCCGGGCGACCGCGCGGCCCCGTCCGTCATCCCCCTGGACGACGAGGCCGCCCCGGACACCTGGCCCCTGGCCCATGTGACCCGCACCGGCGCGCGGCTGCGGCTGGAGCGGATTCCCGCGGCCCTGGGCCCCCTGCCCGCCGGCCCCTGGCCGGAGGCGACCACCTCCGTGCTGGTGCTGCCCATGCCACGGCCCGGACACCCCCGGCCGCTGGGCTTCCTGGTGCTGGGCATCAGCCCGCGCCGGGCGCTGGATGACACCTACCTGCGCTTCCTGGAACTGGTGGCCAGCGGCGTGACGACGGCCGTGGCCACCGCGCGCGGCCGCGAGGAGGAGCGCCGCCGCACCGAGGCGCTGGCGGAGCTGGACCGCGCCAAGACGGCCTTCTTCAGCAACGTGTCCCACGAGTTCCGCACGCCGCTGACGCTGATGCTGGGCCCCGTGGAGGATGGTCTCCAGGACACCGAGGAGCCGCTGGGCCCGCGCCAGCGCCAGCGCCAGGAGACGGTGCACCGCAACGGCCTGCGGCTCTTGAAGCTGGTCAACACGCTGCTCGACTTCTCCCGCATCGAAGCGGGCCGGACCCGGGCCGCCTTCGCGCCCACGGACCTGGGCGCGCTCACCGCGGACCTGGCCAGCGCCTTCCGCTCCACGGTGGAGCGCGCGGGCCTGAAGCTCGTCGTGGCGTGCCCGCCGATGCCGGAGCCCGTCTGGGTGGACCGGGAGCAGTGGGAGAAGGTCATCCTCAACCTGCTCTCCAACGCCTTCAAGTTCACCTTCACCGGGGAGATTCGCGTCGCCTGCGCGGCGCAGGACGACGGGGTGGAGGTGTCGGTGGCGGACACCGGCACCGGCATCCCCGAAGCGGAGCTGCCGCGCATCTTCGAGCGCTTCCACCGCGTGCAGGGCGCCCGGGGCCGGAGCTACGAGGGCAGCGGCATTGGCCTGGCGCTGGTGCAGGAGCTGGTGAAGCTGCACGGGGGCGCCCTCACCGTCCGCAGCACCGAGGGCGAGGGCAGCACCTTCACGGTCCGGCTGCCGCGCGGCAACGCGCACCTGCCAGCCGAGCACCTGACGGCGGCGGAGTCACGCCACACCACCAGTCTGCCCGCCTTCGTCAGCGAAGCGGAGGCCTGGCTGGGCGCCCAGCCCCCCGCCGCCTTCACCGCCACCGAGGACACCCCGGCCATCCGCGGCGAGCCCCGGCCGTCCTCCCACGCCAGCGCCACGGTGCTCCTGGTGGAGGACAACGCGGACATGCGGGACTACGTCCAGCGCCTGCTGAGCGGGCGCTACACGGTGGAGACGGCCGCCGACGGCCGCGCCGCGCTGGCGTCGGTGCGGGCCCGCCGGCCGGACCTGGTGCTCAGCGACGTGATGATGCCGGGGCTGGATGGCTTCGGGCTGCTGCGCGCGCTGCGCGAGTCGCACTTCACCGCGGACATCCCCGTCATCCTCCTGTCCGCCCGCGCGGGCGAGGAGGCCACCGTCGAGGGGCTGGAGGCCGGCGCCAACGACTACCTGGTGAAGCCCTTCTCCGCGCGGGAGCTGCTGGCGCGCGTGGAGGGCAACCTCGCGTTGTCCAGGGTGCGCGAGGAGCAACGCCGGGTCGAGCAGGCGCGGCAGGCGCTGGCCGTCGTGGTGGAGCAGAGCCCGGATGCGATTGGCATCGCGGACACCGAGGGCCGCGTCACCTACCTCAATGAGGCCGCGCAGCGGATGCTGGGCGTGGCGGGACAGGAGGCGGCGCGCCGCACCGTCTTCCTGGACTACTTCCCCGAGGAGGACCAGGCCTTCATCCGGGACACCCTGCTCCCCGCCGTGGCGACGCGGGGGCGCTGGGAGGGTGAGCTCCAGCTGCGCAACCTCCAGACGGGCGCGCACCTCCCCGTCTTCTACAACGTCTCCACCCTCACCGACCCCCGGACGGGCCAGCCGGTGGGCATGGTCGCCGCGGGGCGCGAGCTGTCCGCGCAGAAGCGCCAGGAGGCCGAGGCCCGCCGGCGCGCGGAGTTCGAGCAGCAGCTCATTGGCATCGTCAGCCATGACCTGCGCAACCCGCTCAGCGCGATTCAGCTGGGCGCGTCCGTGCTGGCGCGAAGGGAGGAGCTGAACGAGCGGAGCCTGCGCGCGGTGCTGCGCATCCAGTCCTCCGCGGAGCGCGCGGTGCGGATGACGCGCGACCTGCTGGACTTCACCCAGGTGCGCATGGGCGGCGGGCTGCCCGTCCACCGGCGGCCCGTGGACCTGCACGAGCTGGCGCAGCAGGTGATTGAAGAGCTGCGGCTGAGCCACCCGGAGCGGGAGCTCCACGTGAAGTCGGACGGGGACGCCTTGGGAGAATGGGACTCCGACCGCGTCGCGCAGCTGCTGGGCAACCTGGTGAGCAACGCGCTCCAATACAGTCCCGAGGACTCCCGCGTGACGGTGCGCGTCCACGGCGAGGCGTCGCGGGTCATGCTGTGCGTCCACAACGAGGGGCCCCCGATTCCCGACGACGCCAGGGAGCGGCTCTTCCGTCCGCTCCAGCGGGCACAGACGGGCGGCGCCAACGCGGGGCGCAGCATTGGCCTGGGGCTCTTCATCGTGAAGCACATCGCCGAGTCCCACGGGGGCACCGTCGACGTGTCGTCCCGCGAGGGCCAGGGCACGACGTTCATCGCGTGGCTGCCCCGGCTTCCTCCAGGACAGGCCACCGCCTCAGACAGGCGCTGAGCGCGAGCCCGTCGCCCGGCGCTTGCGCGCCGCGCGCGCGGCGGGCTTCTTCACCGGGGTGGCGGGCCTCTTCACCGGGGTGGCGGGCGCCGGGGCCGCCGGCGGAGGCAGCACCGTGACGACGGCGTTCACCACCCGGGACACCGCGCGGAGCTGACCGGGCTCGAGCTCCCGCAGCTTGCGCGTCATGCGGCGCAGCTCCACCGGGTCTTCCTTCACCGCCTTGCGGGGCGTGACGGGCGCCCCGTCGGAGCGGCCCACGCCCAGCAGCGCGTCCGCGGAGACCTGGAGCACGTCGCACAGCCGGCGCAGCGTCTGGGTCCGGGGCAGCATCTTCCCGCGCTCCAGGCGGCTGTAGACCTCCATGGCCATGCCCATGCGTTCGGCGACGTCGCCCTGGGTGAGGCCCAGACGCAGGCGCGCGTCACGCGCGGCGCCTCCCAGCAGGGCTGCCAGCTTGTGGTCGACGGGTTCACGCATGACGGCCGAGGGTCTCACGCTCGCAGGGTCCTGCAAGTTTCCGTCCGCCCCCCCAAGTCAGGAGACTACCTCACAGGGCAAACGTCATGCTATGGACCTCCAAGGTTGAATCATGACGCCGCCGACAATGACAGCCGCTGGGACCACGTCTGAATTGGACCTCCAAGGTCCTATGGGAGTCCATCCGTGACGCCGGGAGAGGACCTGCACCCATTGATGCTCCAGGACTCGGAGGAGGTGGGGGCCTTCCGCATCGTCCGGCGGCTGGCCACCGGGGGCTTTGGCGCCATCTTCCTGGCCGAATCCGAGTCGCACCGGCAGGTGGCGCTGAAGTTCGCGCTCCAGGGCCCCTCTGAGGAGGACGCGCCCGGGGCGGACGCGCGGACCTGGAAGGAGGTCCACGTCCTCATGCGCCTGGAGCACCCCAACGTCGTGGAGCTGCTGGGCTACCGGCGGTGGCCGGACGCGCGTGATGGCTACCTGGTCCTCATCATGGGCTACGTGGAGGGCCCCACCCTGTCCGAGTGGGCCCTGTCCGCGCAGCCCACGCCCCGGCGCGCGGTGCGGGTGTTCCAGCAATTGGCGCTCACGCTGGATGCCATCCACCGCGCGGGCGTGCTCCACCGCGACATCAAGGGCAACAACATCATCGTCCGCGCGTCGGACGGGCAGCCGGTGCTGGTGGACTTCGGCTCGGGGGACCACGCGTGCTCGCCCGTGCTGACCGAGGACACCCTGCCGCCGGGCACGCCCAGCTACCGCAGCCCGGAGGCCCTGCGCTTCTGGGCCCAGCCTCGGCCGGCGGGCTCGCGTTATGCGTTCGCGCCCACGGATGACCTCTACTCGCTGGGGCTGGTGCTCTACGAGGTGCTCACCGGGAGCCTTCCCTATTCAGCGCACCTGCCTCCCGCCGGGCTGCTGGCCAGCATCGAGGTGGGTGGCTTTCCCCTGCCCTCCGTCCGCAACCCCCGCGTCCCGAAGGCGCTGGACGCCATCGTGGCGCGCTTGCTGTCGCCCTCCGCGGCGGGGCGGCCTCCCTCGGGCGCGGCCCTGTTCGACGCGCTGGACGCGGCGCTGGCGGGCGCGGACGCGGCCTGGGACGAACACCTGTTTCCGCCCCGCGCCCCCGAGGAGGCCGTCACCGAGGAGGCGCTGGAGCTCTTCGACGGAGACGAGGAGGCGCGCGAGCTGCGCCGCTGGATGCGTGTCCCGGAGCGAGCGGATCCGCCAGCGTCCTTCGCGCCGCCCACCGAGCCCGCCTCCCCCCGGGCCTTGACGGAGCTCCGCGCCAGCACGGGGTGGCGGCGGTGGCGGGACGCGCTGAAGCGGCTCCTGGCCACGCCGCGCTCGTGGCGCTGAGCCGGCGCGCCATTCATTGGGATGGGGAAATCCCTTCACTTTCATTCAACCTCAGAGGTCCATGAGCCCATGATGACGCCTGACACGACGACGGAGGAGCTTCCTGGAGACCCGCGCAGGCCACGGGTGCTGTTCACCGTGGCCGGCACGGTGTTCGAGTTCGTCCGCAAGCTGGAGATGCGCTCCACGGGGGAGCTGCTGATGCTGGCGCGGCGCCGCTACCGCAATGGCCTGAGCGGACCGGTGGTGGTGAAGCGGCTGCGAAACCCCGCCACGTTCGTGGAGCGGCGACGGCTGGTGGAGGAGGTGGACCTCACGTTCCGGCTCAACCATCCGGGCATCGCCAAGGTGATGCTGTTGAAGGTGTACCGCGGGGCGCCCCACGTGGTGATGGAGCACGTGGAAGGCCGCTCGCTGGACACGGTGCTGAACCTGGCGGCCATGCGGCGGCGGCCCCTGTCCGCGGAGTTCGCGGCGCACGTGACGGCGGAGGTGGCGGAGGCGCTGAACCACGCGCACGGCCTCACGGATGAGTGGGGCCGGCCGCTGCACATCGTCCACCGGGACGTGAGCCCTCGGAACATCCGCGTGGGCGTGCATGGCGAGGTGAAGCTGACCCACTTCACGGTGGCGGCCTCGTCGCTCTCCGGGCGCGAGGTGACGAGCCGGGCGCTGGTGAAGGGGGACATCGCCTACGCCTCGCCCGAGGCGCTGCGGCGACGGAAGGTGGATGCCCGGTCGGACCTGTTCTCACTGGGACTGGTGCTGCTGGAGCTGCTGACGGGCCGGCACCCGCTGATGGTGGATGACCTGGCGCCCGTGCTGGAGCCGGAGCCGCTGGAGCTTCACGCGCAGGGCCCCACGTGGATGCCCGTGAAGGAGGTGGCGGTGCGGATGGCCCAGGTGGGCCCGGAGCAGGTGGAGCGCCTGGCTGCGGGGGTCGCCGAGCCGCTGCGGGTCATCCTGCTGCGGGCGCTGCGGCAGGACCCGTCGGAGCGGTTCCAGACGGGCGCGGAGCTGGCGGAGGCGCTGCGCGCGTGGCTGGAGGCCCAGGGCGGCTACCAGGGACGGCGGGCCGTCGCGCAGGAGGTGGAGCAGGCCGCAGTGGAAGCGACGCTGCGACGCAACCAGGCGGAGCTGCTCGAAGGTGGGCTGCAGCCGGAGGGGCTGACGGTGGAGGAGGCGGCCCTGGCCCAAGAGCCCTCGTCCGAGACGCCCCAGGGCGAAGCCGCGGGGTCCGCGGTCCGCTTGTCCCAGGTGGCCGAGCTGACGCTGGAGGCGCGCATCACCCAGACGGTGGAGCCGGCGGCCGAGGCGCGTCCCGCTATCCCGCCCGAGCCCGAGCCCGAGCCCGAGCCCTCCGCAGCCGACGACGCGCCGCCCACGCCGCCGGAGCCCTCCACCACGGCCCCCGAGGCCACGGCGTCCACGAAGCCCGACACACCGTGACGCGCGCGGCGTCACGGCCGGCTACAGCACGCTGGCGCCGTACAGCACGGCCACCAGCACCAGCAGCGCCGCCAGGATGACCGCCGCCACGCGCAACGGGGAGATGGGCGCCTCGCCCAGCACCACGTTCGCGTCCTGCCCGTGCACCAGCACCCGGTACGGCTTGTCGCGGTATCGATAAGCCAGCACGAACACGGGCAGGGCCAGCCGCTGGGTGCGCAGGCTGGACAGCGCCACTGCGACGTGGACGTTCCGGAAGCGCGAGCCCGGAATGACGCCCTGCTGGAGGCGCTCGCGGGCCAGGCGCTCCACCGCCCCCAGCACGCTGCGCCGGGCTCCCGAGCGCGTGGCCTCGAAGCGCTCGATGTGCGCGCCTTCCGGCCCCCGTGGCGTGTCCTGGCCGGAGCCTCGCTGGTAGTGGGGCGCCAGCGCCTCACACTCCTGCACCTTCAACCCGCGCGAGGCCGGCACCGGGATGCCCTGGAAGTCGAAGCGCGTCCGGCCCGCGTGCGGCGCCCAGTCCGAGCGCCGCGAGCCCGCGTTCGAGTCCGCCGTCCAGCTCACGTCCACGCCCGCGTCGAACATCCACGCTGGCCACCACACCGGACGCAGCGACTCCAGAGAGGCCTCCTGCGCCAGCCCGGACGGCCGGAAGAAGCCACCCCGTCCCAGGAAGCCCATCAGCGCGCCGCGCGCGGCCTCGGGGTCCACGTTGAAGGGCAGCCAGTGCTGCGCCTGCTCCACCGGGTCCGCCGTCGTCTCCACGTGGGTGACGGAGCCGCAGTAGTCACACCGGGGCGCCTTCGCCTCCACGGAGTACTCCACCGCCGCGCCGCAGCTGTCACACCGCACCACGCGGGCCCGCGCGCGCTCCACCGCGGCGCGTGGCGGAGGCGGCGCCGTCAGCCCGCAGATGGGGCAGCGCAGGTCCTCCGCCTCCAGCGCGCAGTCACAGCGCTGGCAGGGCGCCACCCTCAGCGCCTCGGCGCTCATCGCCCGCCTCCCGTGAGCAGCCAGCCCACGGCCAGCACCGCCAGCAGCGCCACCACGGCGGCCAGCACCTTCCACGGGGAGATGGGCGCCTTGCCGTGGACGGCCCCCGTCTGCCCGTTGACGAGCACCCGCAGCGGCGGCGCGTCCTTCGCGTACTTCACCGCCAGCACCCAGACGGGCAGCAGGCACACGTCGAGTGCCTCCCAGTCCAGCCGGGACTGGTGCTCCAGGCTCCGGTGCGAGTCCCCCGGCATGAAGCGGGACAGCAGCCCGCTCACGCGCTCCACCGCCTCCTTCCGGGCCAGCGCCTGACACTGCGCCAGGGTGAGCGAGGGCTCCTCCGCCACCCAGCCGGAGATGAGCGCCGGGGTGTAGCGAGCCAGGCCGCGCAGGTCGAAGGGCTCCAGCGCCTCCAGCTCCGCGTTGTCCAGGCCCTTGGACGCGGTGACGAGCACGTCCGCCACGTAGCTGGAGAGCTCCCCCTCCAGCGGGCGCCACTCCGTGCGCGTCACGGTGCGCGTGCGCGTCACCGTCTTCCCGTTCTCCGTCGTCGTGTACGTCTCCGTCTCCTGGTAGTCCTCCCCAATGGAGGCGCGGTAGCGCGCCTGCGCCAGCACGCTGTAGAGGTACGCGGGCACATACACGCCTCGCACCTCGCCCGGCGCCGCGGAGCGGATGCCCGAGCGCGTGAAGCGGCTGCGCGAGCGCAACCACCGCGCCACATGCGCCTTCGCGGCCATATGCGTGAGCGCGAAGCCCAGCGCGAAGACGGGCTCCGGCACACCGGGCACCGGTGGACGCTCCACCACGGCGGGCGCGGCGCAGTAGGGACAGCGCGTGGTCCGCAGCGCGGGCTCCAGCACCAGGCGCGCGCCGCAGGACTGGCACCCCAGGTGGAGCAACGGCCCGGCCACGGCGGACGGTGTCTGTTGGGATTGCTCGGCCATCCCGCCAGTCTTGGCGCACCCGGCCAGGGACGTCCATCCCGACCGCCTGCCCGCCCTCCTGGCTTGCATGCCCGCCGGCACGTTGCCGCCGGCCTGTCCCGTTACGACCGTAGTGTGACGGAGGGAATCCACCATGGCTCAGCGCGACAAGCAGCAACAGCCGGGCATCCAGCCACCCGAGGATTACTACGGCCGCGCGCAGGAGCCGCTGCAGCCCACTCCGGAGAGCGAAGAGGAGCGCGACCTGGCGGACACCGCCGAGGCGGCTGAAGACACGCCTCACGTGCGCACCCGCACCATCGACCCGACGGAGCGCACGCCCGGCGCCATCCTGGATGAGATTGGGGATGGGGATGGACCGCGCAGCGACGCCGGCACCAACCCCTTGCCCGACACGTACTGGAACGCCTACCCCGACGGCGAACCCCAGAGGGAGTAAGCCCTCACGCCGTCCAATGCGTGTCAGCCCCCCTGTGTACTGTGTGCTCATTCGCCAGCACCCAGGGGGAGCGATTCCATGGCGGAAATCCGTGAACTGCCGCGTGTGTCCGTGAACAAGTTGGGCGAGTACCTCGTCGCCACGCCCGCGCGCCGCAAGCGCATCATCCGCGACCAGAAGCACCCGGTGGAGCAGCAGTATCTGCGCTATCCGGAGGCGTCACATGCGATTACGGACTTCCTCTGCCGGGGCATGGAGTTGTCCATCCTCCGCGAGCACCAGCGCCGCTTCGCGTGCAGCGTGCCCCAGACGGAGTTCGAGGCGCAGCGGCTGCAACTCTGTTCGGAGGCGCTCGAGCGCTTCGCGGACCTGCTGCCCTGGTTGGATTTGGAGGAGACGCTCATCAGCGCGGTGGGCGCGGAGCCTCCCGTGCTGGAGGTGGCGGGCGTCACCATCAGCGTGCGGCCGGAGGTCGTGCTCCAGCGCATGGACAGACATGGCAACGCGCGCGTGGGCTTGATGAAGCTCTATTTCTCCAAGCACCAGCCGCTGGATGAGCGCTCAGGGCAGTACATTGGCACGCTGCTCCAGCGCTTCACCGAGCAGCACCTGTGCCCGCTGGGCCCGTGTGACCACCGCCTCATCCAGGTGGTGGACGTCTTCGCGGGGACGGTCTTCACCGCGCCGCGGGCGCACATCCGGCGGCTGAGCGACGTGGTGCTCGCCTGCGAGGAAATCGCGGAGCGCTGGTCCGTCCACTGACGCGGCGAGCCATGGCGTGGGTGCGGTGCTCAACGAAACAACCGCCTGGGCGCATGCGAGGGTGGACACGTCGAAGGACTTCATCGAAATCGAGGGTCCTGCTTCGCGCCACCCGACACCCCAGGGAGTTCCATGAGCACCGAGCACGCCGCCCCCGCCCTCTCCACGCGCGACTTCATTGACCTGGAGGAGCGGTATGGCGCGCACAACTACCATCCGCTGGACCTCGTCATCGAGCGGGGCGAGGGCTGCTGGGTCCATGACGTGGAGGGCCGCAAGTACCTGGACTGCCTGAGCGCGTACTCGGCGGTGAACCAGGGGCACTGTCACCCGCGCATCCTGGAGACGCTGCGCGAGCAGGCCGCGAAGGTGACGCTGACGTCACGGGCCTTCCGCAATGACCAGCTCCCCCACCTCTACAAGGCCCTGCGGGAGCTGTCTGGCCTGAGCCGCGCGCTGCCGATGAACTCGGGGGCGGAGGCGGTGGAGACGGCCATCAAGCTGGCGCGCAAGTGGGGCCACACCGTCAAGGGCATCCCCGAAGACAAGGCGGAGGTCATCGTCTTCGCGAACAACTTCCACGGGCGCACCATCAGCCTCATCAGCTTCTCCACGGAGCCCAGCTACCGGCGGGGCTTTGGTCCCTTCACGCCCGGCTTCACCGTGGTGCCCTACGACGACGTGGAGGCGGTGCGGCGCGCCATCACCCCCAACACCTGCGCCATCCTGATGGAGCCCATCCAGGCGGAGGCCGGCGTGCTGATTCCGCGCGATGGCTACCTGAAGCAGGTGGCCGGGCTCTGCCAGCAGCACCGCGTGCTGTTCATGGTGGATGAAATCCAGACGGGCCTGGGGCGCACCGGGAAGACGTTCGCCTTCCAGCACGAGGACGTGCGGCCGGACGTCGTCGTGGTGGGCAAGGCGCTGTCGGGCGGCTTCTACCCGGTGTCCGCCGTCATGGCGGATGACGAGGTGATGGGGGTGCTCCGCCCCGGCGAGCACGGCAGCACCTACGGCGGCAATCCGCTGGGCTGCGCCGTGGCGCGCACCGCCCTGGACGTGCTGCGCGACGAGCGCCTGGTGGAGCGCTCCGCTGAATTGGGCGCGTCGTTCCTGGCCATGCTGAAGACGCTGAAGAACCGCCACATCGTGGAGGTGCGCGGCCGGGGGCTGATGATTGGCGTGGCGCTGGACATCTCCGCGCGGCCCGCCTGCGAGGCGTTGATGAAGGAGGGCGTGCTCTGCAAGGAGACACACGACTCCGTCATCCGCCTCACGCCGCCGCTCATCGTCACCCAGGCCGAGCTGGACTGGGCCTTCGCGCGCATCAAGAAGGTCATCGAGGCGCTGTAGTCGCTGGCGCCGCCCGGGCACGCGAGCGACCGCGTGCCTGCGCCGCACCGGAGCCTCGGTTGTCCTGGTGTGTCGCCTCCCCCACCGTATCGGGGACAGCGCGCGGCCTGGGGCGCTGCGACAGGACGGTGGACGGTGCTCGAAGCCCTCTGGGACAGGCGTGCGCTGCTCGTATCGGGCAAGGGAGGCGTGGGGAAGACGACACTGGCGGCGGCGCTGGCCGTTGCCGCCGCGCGCGCGGGCCGCACCGTGCTGCTGGCGGAGCTGGCGCCGGAGGAGGACGGGCCTTCGCCCCTGGCCGCGCGAGTGGGAGCGCGTCAGGTGGGGCCCCAGGTGACGCGGGTGCGTCCCGGGCTCCACTTCGTGCGGCTGTCCGCGTCGGAGGGCCACCGGCACTTCCTGGAGCGCGCCCTGCCCGCGCGCTGGCTGGCCGACGCCGCGCTGCGCACTCGGGCCCTGCGCCGCTTCCTGGAAGCCGGGCCCGCGCTCCGGGAGATGGGGCTGATGTACCAGATGCTGGCCCTGCTCCGGCTCACCCGACCGGATGGGCGCTTCGTCCACCCGCTGACCATCGTCGACCTGCCCGCCACGGGACACGCGCTGGCGCTGGCCGCCCTTCCCCAGCGCGTGCTGTCCCTGATGCCCGGGGGTCCCATCGGACGTGACGTGCGGGAGGGGCTCGACTTCCTCCAGGACCCGGCGCGCACCGCGGTGGTCCTCACCAGCCTGCCGGAGCCGCTGCCCGTCAGCGAGGCGCTCACCGTGGCCGCCGAGCTGCGCCGGCTGGAGCTGCCCCTGTCCGCGGCCGTCCTCAACCGGATGCCGGAGGACCCCTTCACGCCCGAGTCCCGCGCCGCGGTGCGCCGGCTGCTCGCCGCGCACGGGCCGCACCAGGGGTGGCGTGAGCTGGAGCGGCTGGAGCGGGCCCGGGCCGCCGCCCGCCGGCTGTCGCGCACGCTGCGCGCGCCGCTGCTCACCCTGCCAGAGCTTCCCGCCACCGGTCCCGCGCTGGTCGAGGCGCTGGCGGAGGGCTTCGCCCCTCACCCGGAGCACGCGCTCCGGCAGGAGGCCCTGCCGTGAGCCACGGACCGCGAGGCGGTGGGCGCTGGCGCGTGTCACAGAGGCGCACGCCGTGAGCGCGGGCGACCTGCGCCGGCTGCTGAGAGACAAGCGCGTCGTCGTCCTATGCGGGGCGGGCGGCGTGGGCAAGACGACGACGGCGGCGGCCCTGGGCGTGGCCGCCGCGCGCGCGGGACGGCGGGTGCTGGTGCTCACCATCGACCCGGCGCGCAGGCTCGCGGAGACCATGGGGCTGCAGGAGAGCGGCCCCGAGCCCACGTCCATTCCCCCCGAGCGCCTCTTCGCCGCTGGCCGCCAGGGCCCGGGCCTCCTGGATGTGTGGATGTTGGACCCCCGAGCCATCTTCGAGCGCATGGT
This sequence comes from Myxococcus sp. AM009, assembly GCF_013372605.1. NCBI lineage: Bacteria > Pseudomonadati > Myxococcota > Myxococcia > Myxococcales > Myxococcaceae > Myxococcus > Myxococcus sp. AM009. The sequence continues at coordinate 9,883 of NZ_JABXEP010000075.1, read as the reverse complement.
GCACCGGCTGGCGCCCACGCCCGAGGCGGCGCGCGCGATTTTCGACCACCGCCTCTACCGCTTCCTGTCGGAGCTGGTGGCGGGCGTGCAGGAGTACGCCGCCGCCGAGGCCCTGGACGGCTTCCTCGAGGATGGCCGCTACGAGCTCATCCTGCTGGACACGCCGCCCAGCCGGCACGCGCTGGACTTCCTGGACGCGCCCGGCCGGCTGGCGCGCTTCCTGGATGAGCGCATCGTGTCGCTGTTCGGCCCGGAGAAGCGGGCGCGCGGCGGGCGGCTGTGGCACGGCGCGCAGGTGGTGGTGGACCGCGTCCTGGCGGGCATCTTCGGCGCGGGCTTCACGCAGGAGATGCGCGGCTTCATCGGCGCGTTCGGCGGCCTCTTCTCCGGCATGCGGCTGCACACGGAGCGGCTGCACCAGCGCCTGGCCTCGCCGGACGCGGCCTTCCTGCTGGTGACGTCCCCTGAGCCCGCCTCCCTGCGCGAGGCCACCTGGTTCCGCCAGACGCTGTCCGCGCGGGGCCTGCCCTTCGCGGGCTACGTGCTGAACCGGAGCTGGGCCCATGACGACGTGCTCGCGGCGCCCGAGGCCCTGCTGGAGCACGCGGGCGGCGACCGCCACGTGGAGCACGCCGTGGCGGCCCTGTCACGCCTGGCCGCGGTGGAGCAGGCGCGCGCCAAGGCCCACCAGGACGTGCTCGACCGCCTCACCCGGCACCTTCCCACCGGGACGCTCGCGGTGGCCGCGCCGGACGCGGGCGCGGAGTTGGAGGAGTTCAGCGGCCTGGTCCGCCTGGGAGACGCGCTGGCGGCGGGGTGAGGAGCGCCAGGGAGGGGCAGGCACCCGCTCGCTCGGACGCCCGCACCTTGGAGGCGCGCGGCCTCACCACCAGCGTTGCAGGTTGAACCCCACTGCGCCCGAGGAGCGTCATGGCCCACAGAAGCATGGACAACGGCAGGGATGAACCCCACCGCGAGGCGGACGTGGCGCCTCCAGGCTCGCGGGAGCGCGCCGAGTCCGACCTCACCGGCTGGAACCCCGCCCGCGACGAGGAGGCCTCCACCCGCCAGGGCCGCTACCACCGCGCGGCGACGATGCGCATGGCCAGGCCGCGCACCCAGGTGGATGACGGGCCTCGCGAGGACATGAACGGCACGCCCCCGGAGGGCAGCGGCCCCTACGGCCGGGACGACCGGGACAGCCACTATGCCAGCGGCAAGGGCCCCCGGCACGACACCGGGGAACAGGACGTCGAGTTCTCCCGCCAGCGCGCCGACTACCGGTCCTGGGACCGCACCGGCTACGGCGGCGGTGGCGACGAGCCCTCCCGCACGCAGGCCCCTCAGGGAGAGTCCTACCGCGACGTGCGCTTCCATGGCCGTGAGCGCGCCTTGCACGGCGAGGAGCGCCATGGCGACCCGCGCCCCCACTACCGGATGGACCGGAGCGCTGCCCATGGCCCGGGCCGCGACGAGGCGAGCACCTACCGCGGGGAAGGCGCGGCGTCCGCTTCAGCCCGTGACGAGGCGAGCACCCATCGCTGGGCTGGAGCAGGCGCGCCTTCGTCCTCCGGCGCGCGGCGTGACGGCGCCAGCAGCCAGGTCTACACCGCCGTCGCGGGCCGCACCCGCCACGGCCGCTGGCGTCACGAGCCGCTGATGGCCCGCGAGGTGATGACGCGCAACGTGCGCACGGCGCGCCCGGAGAGCCCGCTGCGGGACGTGGCGCAAATCATGAAGGACGAGTCCTGCGGCGTCGTCCCCATCGTGGACGAGCGAGGCCGGCTGGTGGGCATCGTCACCGACCGGGACCTGGTGGTCCGCGCCCTCACGGGAGGCCGCGCACCCGAGCAACTCCGCGCGTCCGACGTGATGACGGATGACGTGGAGGCCGTCACGCCGGACGACACGCTCCATGACGTCATCGGGCTGATGGGGCGCCGTCAGCTGCGCCGCATCCCCGTGGTGGAGCGCGACGACGGCGTCGTGGGCATCATCTCCCTGGGCGACATCGCGCTGCGCGCCGACCACGACGAGGAGCTGCAACAAGCCCTGGAGCGCATCTCCTCCAGGCGCTCCTTCTGGAGCCGGCTCGGCTGAGCGACGCCGCGGCGCCCTTCGGGTGCGGGCGGGCCTGGTGTCGGGCCCACCCGCGCCCGGCGCATGGCTCACGCCACGCCGGTCAGCACCACGGAGTCGCCTGTCTCCGACACCGTGAACTTCTTGAGGGGCATCGTGGCCGGGCCCTGCGTCACCGCGCCGTCCCGCGTGAAGATGGACGCGTGGCAGGCGCAGAACAGGTCCGCCTCCTGCTCGCGGTAGTTCACCTCGCAGAAGGCGTGGGTGCACACGGAGTCCACCGCCGACAGCGAGCCGTCCTGCAAGCGGAACACGAAGATGCGCTTGCCGTACCCGGACGGCACCCCCGTCACCGAGCCGCCCACGTCCCGCAGCTGGGGGAACTGGCTGAGCGGGAACACCACCTGCCCGTTCACCGCGGGCGGGAAGTCGCTCTGGCCCGCGCGCAGGTTGATGCGCAGCACGCCGGTGTTCGGGTTGTACTCCGCCGCGAACGTCTGCAGCGGCACGGTGGCCGGCCGCTGGAGCACCGCGCCATCCGTGGCGCTGAAGCGCGACAGGTGGCAGGGGCAGATGACGTCCTTGCCGTCGAAGCCCAGGGGGCAACCGACGTGCGTGCACAGCGACGACAGCACGGAGAAGTCGTCCGGCGCGCCGTCGTCCTTGGAGTGCACCACCAGCAGCGGCACCTGCTCACCCGGGACGCGCACCGTCAACGCGCCGCCCACGGGCTCCAAATCCGGATAGCGCGACACCAGGATGTCCACTGTTCCCGCATCGCTGGCCGTGACGTCCGTCACCGGAGCGGGGTTGATGTCCGGCGCGCAGCCCGGCAGCGTCGTCGCCGCCGCGCTCGCCGCGCCTGTTCCCAGAATGCCCTTGAGGAATCCTCGTCGCGTCGAACTCACGTACCCTCCACCTCGAATACCAGCTTGGGCTCCAGCACCAGGACGTCGTCCACCTTCACCATCAGCAGCGACGGGCGGTTGACGTTGTAGGCATCCAGGCTGATGTCGAAGCTGCCCTCGGCCACCGCCTCCTTCTCCGACTTGAACAGCACCGTCATCGGAATCTCCACGGTCTTCTTCACGCCGTGGAACGTCAGCTGGCCCTTCACCTTCACCGGCACCTTCGCCGGGAAGCTGGTGGGCGGCTTCACGCCGGTGGCCACGCCCTTGAAGTCGATGATGGGGAACTTCGCCGCGTCCGTCGTCTCCATCATGTGCGCGTCGCGGTTGGCGTTGCCCGAATCGAAGTCCTTCACGTTGGCGCGCACCGCCACCTGGAGCGTGCCGTCCGGCAGCAGGCGGGCCTTGCCGTCACTGGGCGGCGCCTTGCCCACCACCTCATGCAGCTTGTGCTTGAGCTTGTAGGTGAGCGAGCTGGCGTCCTTCTTGACGCTGTACGTGCGGGCCTGCGACTGCGCGACTGCGGGCAGCGCGAGCACCAGGGTGGCGAGCAGGGCGATTCGTCGAGCAATCACGTCAACCTCCAGGGAACCACTACGAAAGGCATGCGCTTCAGAAGAACAGCGTGAAGACGCCGGCCGACACCGCGCCCAGCGTCACGTAACCGGAGATCTGGTGCGCGGTGGCCAGGTCCGTCTCCGACAGCCGGCCGAAGCGGTCCGTGGCCATGATGCCCAGGACGATTTGCGCCACCATGCCGACGGTGGCGAGCGCCATGAACAGCTTGTGGACGGTGATGGTGTCCCACTGGAACGTCTCCTTCTCGAAGGGTTCCGGCGCCAGCACCCCCAGCAGGCCCACGGTGGCGAACAGCGCCGACGTGCCAATGGCGAGCCCCCGGTGCAGGCCCAGCAGGTTGCGGTCATCACCGCCGCCGCGGAACGAGTCGTTGAACTGGAGCTGCCCCACCACCGTGGTGCCGACCAGGCCGGCGGCCATCGCGAAGCCCAGGCCCTGGTGCAGCTTGAGCATGGTGCGGCGCCGGCCGATGCGCTTCTCCAATTCCGGGTCCACCTGCGCGGCGGCCGCGGCCTCGGCGGGCTCCAGCAGGTCGAAGTCCAGCGAGTCCCCCCCTTCCGCCGCGGCGCCGGACTCCTTCTGGACGGTAGGCGCGTCGTCCGTCGGAGACAGGGGCCTGGCGGGCTCCACCTGCATCATGGGCTGGGCGGGCTGAAGCTCCGGGGCGTCCACGGCCGGCGCGGCCTTCTTGGCCTTCTTCGCGGGCTTGCGCTTCGACGTGGCCCTGGTCGGCTTCGCCGCCTTCCTCTTCGTGGCCTTCGCCTTCGTGGCCTTCGTCTTGGAGGAGGACTTCACCGCCCGGGTCTTTTTCGCGGACTCGGTCTGGCGCTGCTGGGCCCAGGCGGTTTGGGGTGCGGCAATCAGCGACAGGACGATGAAGAAGGCAGCGAAGCGGGTCATCAGGCTTTTCCGTGTAGACGCAAGGCAAACTGCCGGGTCAGGACCGGTCATCCGAGCTCGTGTCCTCCGCCACACCATCACCCACCCACCTTCTCCGAGGACGGAGCAAACGCTAGCGCGTCCGGGCTTTCCGGGAAACGCACCGCGTCGAACGGTACCGCCTAAAAATCGGCGGACCGGCATCATTTTCCGCGATCCCTATCCGGACAGCGTCGGCAGTCCGGGGACGCGGCGGCTGACGGTAGCGTCCGCGCTTGGGAATCGGGAGGTGTCTGAAGGTCACGGCCCAGTGTCGGGCAACGGCCAGGGGTGGAGGGCGCGACCGGGCTGGCGAGCCCGGCGGCTCACTTCACAGGGAACAAATCGACGCCCCGGGCGGGGCGGCCGCACGCCTCACGCGGGGGTGGTGGCGGGGACTTCCGTGCGCGGCGCGCTGCCGGCGGTCAGCTCCAGGCCGAGTGCGTGCGGATCAAAGTACGCGTAGAAGCGGCGGATCCGGTCGCCATCCCACTCGATGATGGACACGCCCTCATAGGCCACCGCCGCGCCGTTGTGGGCGGTGCCCTGCGTCTCCCATTCGAGCGCGACGCGGGAGCCCGCCTCAATCATGTTGCGAAAGGTGGACTCCACGCGCTGCAGCGTGCCCTTGTATTCACGCCAGAACCGCCGGGCGCCCTCCTGGCCGGAGAAGACCTGCGGCGAGGCCACGTTGCTCACCTGCGCGTCGTCACTGAAGAGGGAGACGAGGGCCTCCATGTCGCCTTCCTTCTCCAGCTTCGCCAGTGCATCCACGAACCGCTGCGCTCGCTCCATCGCCATGCGCTGCCTCGCTCCTCGTGAGAGAGTCACTCAGGGGAAGGGTGCGCACGCCTTCGGGACATGGCCCTCCAGAAGGGCCCGGCGCCTCGCTCTCCGGGCGGTCGCGCGGGGGACTCGCCGCAGGGCCCGGTGGTGGACGCACGTCTGACCAGGTCCGTGGCCTCAGCGCGGCAAGGCCCGGGTCCACGCCTCCCGATTCCACCCTTCCTTCGCGTAGGCCGCTCGCGTGGACTCAGGCAGCGCGTCCCACGTCGTGCGGGATGCCAGCTCGGCCGGCGGATGGAAGACGCCCCGGTGCTCGCGGTCGACGGCCTGCCGAGCCCGCTCCGCCGTCAGCCCCTTCATGGAGAAGCCCGCCTCGACGCTGGCCTGGCTCCCATCCGCCTTGAGCTTCGCGGACACGCCGCCCCCGAGCTCCGCCTTCCTCGAGTTGAGCGTCGCCTGTACCTGGAACAGCGTGCCGACGCCCACCGCGACGCGCTGCTCGCCGTCCGAGGCCAGGCTGAGCTCCACGAGTCCCAGGTTCACCTTGACCTTGCCCTCCGTCTCGCCCGAGCTGTCATGTGACACCTCGACGCCCACGGGGCCCGCGCGCGCGGCGACGCCCACGTCCCCCTTCAGCGCCCCGTGTCCCCGGGTGTCGAGCGCCGCCTTCGCGCTCCACTGGGCGCGCTCGCTGCTGACGCCCACCTTGCCGTGGAGCTGCACCGTCCCCGCGGCGCGCTCCCCGGAGAGCTCCCGCTGCCGGGCGCTGACGTGTTGCAGCGGCAGGTTGAGTGTCTTCGGCTGGCCGATGCCCGCCTTCCAGGCCGCCTCGTAGTCCCGCCGCGACGGGTCCTTCCACTCGAGGCCCAGGAGGGATGCGGGCAGGTGCGCGGCGCGTGGCGGCCCCAGCGCGCCCAGCTCCTGGAGGCTCTGGGCCCCATCCACGGCGCGGGCATACCGGCCGAGGTATTCGGCGTGCGCCCGGTAGAAACCCGCGCCCGCGTCGATGGCGTGTGCGTTCACCGCGTCACGCATCGCCCCCGGCAGCCGCCGTTCGTTGACGAAGACGTCCGGCACCGCCGGGTAGCCCAGGGGGCCCACCGGGCCTGACTCCCCGTTGCGCCGCTGGAGCACGCCCTTCGACTCCGCCTGCTCCAGGAACGCGAGCCGCGAGCCCGCGTCTTGCGCCTTCACGTATGCGTCCAGCAGGCCGCCGTGCTGCAAATGCTCCAGCGCGGCCCGGTAGGTGCCCGCCGGGAGACTTCCCAGCGTGGTGTGCACCGCCCGCACGTCATCGGCGCCGACGGTCCAGTTCTCCAGGCCCCGCGTCAGGCGCGCGCGGAGGCCTTCGAGGACGTCCGGGCGCGACCAGCCTCCCAGCACGGCCAGCTCCCCCGCGGACCGGGCAGGGCCCGCATCCGCGGGTGTGGCTCCGCGAGCCGGGGGCTCCGGCGGCTTCGCGGTGGAGCCGTCGAAGGCGCGCACCTCGTTGCGCTGGGGGGACGCCTGCGCGCGGGGCTCCGCGGCGCGTGCCGGAGACGGGGGCCCCGCTGTGGCCTCCGCGGGGATGTCGATGGTGGACAGCGAGGAACCGCCGGACGAATCGATACGAGGCATGGGGACGCGCTCCGGAAAGGAACGGCCTGTCCGATGCAGCCAGCGCACCAGGGTGCCTCCCGGGGCCACGCGCGTCCGGTGGTCGCCCCGGCTGGACGTGGCATCTCCCCAGTGGGATGGGGCTCGCCCGAAACGCGACGGGGACCGGGGCCTTGCTGGCCACGGTCCCCGCTTCACCGCACCGCGCGTTGGGAGCGCGGGCTCAGAAGACGTTCTGGGCGCGGCGGTAGTACATCTCGCGGTCCGCCAGGCCGTTGTAGCCCCCGTTGATGCGGCGGGTGACCTCGCGGAAGTTGCCCGCGTCCGCGTAGGTGTTGAGGTTGCGCGACGACCAGTACCAGCCGGCGATGCGGAACGCGACGTCCGGGTCCTTGGCGCGCTGGGGGTTGCCCTCCAGGTCGATGCCCAGCGCCTGGCCCGCGGCGCGGTAGTTGGCGCGGCCCGTGAGCTGGATGGGGCCACGGCCCTTGTAGCGGACGCCGTCGCCCGGCTGGGTGTTGCCCAGGTCCCTGCGCCCCTCGTAGGCGGCGCCGGAGGCAATCTCCTCCATGTAGCGGAGCTGGCCGCTCTCGTGCGCGAGCTGCGCCAGGAAGGCCGCCTTACGCATGGGCGTGGTGATGTTCGCCTCCGCCATGGCCCGGTTGAGGTGGGGCAGGTACTGCTCCGCCTTCGCCTGGGACAAGTTGGGCATCACCGCCCGGAGCTGCTGCACCGTCACGCCGGCGGAGCCACCGGTCGGCGGCTTCGGGCCACCCACGCCCCCCACCGGCGGCTGGTTCGGCGTCGGCCGGGTGGGCGACGCACCGCCCCCGCCCGGAATCGTGAGCCGCTGGCCCACGTAGATGAGGTTGGGGTTGGAGATGTTGTTGGCCTTGGCCAGCGCGCTCACCGACGTGCCATGCCGGCCCGCGATGCCGCTGAGCGTGTCACCCGACTTCACCGTGTACGAACCGCCGCCCGAGGAAGGCGCCGGGCTGCTCGGCGCCGCGCCGCCCGTCCCCGGAATCGTGAGCCGCTGGCCCGCGTAGATGCGGTCCGGGTTGGAGATGTTGTTGGCCTTGGCCAGCGCGCTCACCGACGTGCCATGCCGACCGGCGATGCCGCTGAGCGTGTCACCCGACTTCACCGTGTAGCTGGAAGCCGCCCGGCCCCCACCCGAGGCGCGAGGCGCGTCGAAGCCGTCCGGGATGCGGAGCTGCTGCCCCGCGTAGATGAGGTTCGGGTTGGAGATGCCGTTGCTCTTCGCGAGCGACGACACGGAGGTCTTGAAGCGCTGGGCCAGCGCGCTGAGGGTATCGCCACGGCGAACGGAGTAGGTCGTCACGGGGGGGCAGACTCCTGAAAACAGAGAGGCGACGTGCCTACATTTTCGTAACGACTGAGAGGATGTTTCCCCGTAAGAGCTGTTATTTATGTATAAACTAATGCAGAATCACTGAAATCACGGAATTGTGACAGCCAGGATGTCGCACCCCCACGGCCGCGCTTGTGTGACTCCGGGGGTTCCGTTACCTCCGGGGCCATGTCCGCTGACTCCGTCCTTCCGGCCCCAGGGGCCCGTCTCACGCAGCGCCCGGGGTTCTGGGCAGGTGTCGCCGTGGCCGCGCTTGGCGTCACCGCCGCGACGGGGAGCATGCTGATCCGTGGCCAGGGCAGTGGCGCCCTGCCCCAGCTGGGCGCGCTGCCGGACTTCACCTTCACCCGGCATGACGGCCAGCCCTTCGGGAGCACCCAGCTCCGGGGCAAGCCCTTCGTGGCCAACTTCATCTTCACGCGCTGCCCCACCATCTGCCCGGCCTTCACGCGGAAGATGGTGGGCGTGCAGGACGCCACCGCGTCCTTCGGGGCCGGGCTCCAGCTGGTGTCGTTCTCCGTGGATCCGAAGTACGACACCCCGGAGCGGCTCACCGAGTATGGCGAGCGCCACGGCGCGGACTTCTCCCGCTGGAGCTTCCTCACGGGCGACTACGAGCAGCTGAAGGAGACCATTGTCCAGGGCTTCAAGGTCAGCATGGGCCGTGAGCCCGGAGCGCCCGAGGACGACCTGCTCTCCATCTTCCACGGGACGCACTTCGTGCTCGTGGACGACGCCGGGCAGATTCGCGGCTACTACGACAGCGCGGACAGCGACTCCACCGAGCGCCTCATCCGCGACACCCGCCGGCTGGCCCAGACAGGGCACTGAGCACCGCGGCGGTGGCCGCGCCAGCCCGCAAAGCCGAAGGGCCGGCCCCGCAGCTTCGCGGGAGACCGGCCCTGGGGCTCGCTACCAGTTCGCGCCAGGGGCGCGGATCATCACTCCACGAAGCGGGCGTGGTTCTGCGCGATGATGTTCTGGAAGTTCTGCTGACCCAGCGGGTTCTCCACGAAGGCGCCGACCTTGTCCGCCGCGCCCTTGACCGTCTGCGCGATGTTGGTGATGTCCTGCACCTTGGGGGCAATCTTGGACAGGAAGCCCAGGCTGCCCAGCGTGCCCTCACCCAGGAAGGACGAGGCGCCCTGCTTCACCAGGTTCTCCACCGTGGGGCCCAGGAACTTGCCGACCAGGGGCAGCTTGCCGACCTTCTCACCGATGAACTTGGCGATGGGGTCCACCAGCGAGCTCAGGGGCTTCTGGAGGAACTCCATGGCCTTGCCGCCGATGTTCGCGATGCCACCGGCAATCTTGCTCACCGTGCTGGCGACGTTGCTGATGACCTTCGTAACGGACTTGAGTGCGCTGCCCATGGTCGTGCCCCTTGAATTCTAGATGCCTGGAAGGCGGAGATTTGTGCCGGAAGGAAAACTCGAAAGGATTCTCGGTGCATGTGGGGAATTGTTTCCTCCCACCTTTTTCGTCGAATTTTCCCCTCCGGCCGCTGCCCGTGGTTTCAGGAATTACGGACGGTTACCACCGCTGCTGCCCTTCTTGAGCTGATCCATCAGCTCCTGGCGGGCGGCAGGATCTTGCGGACCGGTGGGGGCGGCGCCGCCCCCACCGGTCCGCAAGATCCTGC
>NZ_JABXEP010000074.1:0-39910 GCF_013372605.1 Myxococcus sp. AM009 | reverse complement strand
ACCCTGCGGCCCCCGATGTGCGCCCCCGCGTTGGGCGACAGCCGGCGGTAGAGCGGACCCGCCAGCGACGAGACGACGCCCACGGCGATGAACGGCAGCACGAAGCGGTCTGGCGTCAACGGCGCCTCGTCAGCGCCGCGCGCCAGGTGCAGCATCAACCCGCCGAAGCTGATGCCCAGCCCCAGCGCCATCTGCATCGTCACCACGGACACCGTGGACGCGCTGCTCACCGTGTCCGGGGGGATGTCCGCGTACGCCACGGTGTTGGTCGCGGTGAACTGCAACGAGCGCATGAACCCGCTGACGACGAGCACGCCAACGATGAGCGGAATCGGCGTGCTGCCCCGGAAGAAGGCCGGCAGCGAGGTCAGGACGGCGGACGCCAGGTTGGCGAAGATGAGCGTCTGCCGGAAGCCGAAGCGCCGGATGATGGAGGGCGCCACCGACTTGCAGCTGAGCGCGCCCACTCCGCTGCCAATCATCACCAACCCCGCCTCGACGGGTGTCCAGCCCAGTCCGACCTGGAGCAGCAGCGGCAGCAGGAAGGGAGACGCCCCCAGGCCCATGCGCGTCAGGGTTCCGCCAATCATGCTGGCCCGGAAGGTGTCGATGCGCAGCAGCCGGAGGTTCAGCACGGGCCGCTCCACGCGCAGCGCGTGCCACACGAAGGCCCCCAGCGACGAGAGCGCGACCACCGCGAGCCCCAGCTGCACCGGCGGCGGCATCAGCCCGATGCCCACCGTCTCCGCCGAGCCAATCAGCGTGGTGATGGCGACGGCCGCGAGCACGAAGCCGCGCGTGTCGAAGGGCCCCGGGTCCGGCTGGCGCAGTGGGGGAACGAAGCGCGCCACCGCGAGCATGCCCAGGATGCCCACGGGCACGTTGATGAAGAAAATCCACGGCCAGTCCGCGACGCCCAGGATGAGGCCCGCCAGCGGTGGCCCCACCAGCGGACCCAGCAGCGCGGGCATCGTGAACCAGCTCAAGGCGGCCACCAGGCGCTCTCGCGGCGCCGAGCTCACCACGATGATGCGCCCCACGGGCGTCATCAGCGCGCCGCCCAGCCCCTGGAGGGTGCGGAAGATGACCAACTGGGTCAGCGACTGGGAGAACCCGCAGAGCACCGAGCCCAGCAGGAACACGCTCATCGCGAACATGAAGACGCGACGGGGTCCGAAGCGGTCCGCCACCCAGCCGCTCGCGGGCGCGAGCACCGCCAGCGCCAGGATGTAGGACGTAAGAGCCAGCTTCAGGTGGATGGGGTCGGTGTCGAACGCTTGCGACAGCCGGGGCAACGCGGTGGACAGCGCGGTGGAGTCGACGAACTCCATGAACAGCGCGCTGGCCACCGCCATCGAGGCCAGGCGCGAGCCTCGGGGAGCATCTCCACCTGCGCCGGCGCTACTGGGGACCGGATGCTCAGGCACCGTTCAGCCCACGTACTCCGGAAGCAACGGCGCGTCGCGCAGTCTCGGGGCCCGGGCGTCCTTGGGCGAAAGCAGCGGCTCGCTCACCGGCCAGGCAATCGCCAGGTCTGGGTCATCCCACGCGACGCTCCGCTCAGTCTCCGGCGCGTAGAGCGCGGTGCACTTGTAGTGGAAGTCCGCGGAGTCACTCACCACACAGAAGCCGTGGGCAAAACCCGGCGGAATCCAGAGCTGACGGCGGTTGTCCGCGGACAGCTCCACCGCCACCCACTGCCCGAAGGTGGGCGAGCCGCGCCGCACGTCCACCGCGACGTCGTACACGGCGCCCGCCAGCACCTGCACCAGCTTCCCCTGAGCCTGTGGCTCCTGGAAGTGCAGGCCCCGCAGCGTCCCCTTCGCCGAGCGCGAGTAGTTGTCCTGCACGAAGGGCCCAGGGATGCCCACGGCCGCGAACCGCGCCGCGTGGAACATCTCCATGAAGAAGCCGCGGTCATCACCGAAGACCTTGGGCTCCAGCAGCAGCACGTCCGGAAGCTCCAGCGGCGTCACCTTCATGAAACGGCTCCCCGGTTCTCCGCGAGCGCCCGCAGGTACTGGCCGTAGTCGTTCTTGAGCATGGGCTCGGCCAGCGTCAGCAGCTGCTGCGCGCCGATGTACCCCATGCGGAACGCAATCTCCTCCGGGCACGCCACCTTGAGGCCCTGGCGGCGCTCGATGATTTCGATGAAGTTCGACGCCTGCATCAGCGACTCGTGCGTGCCGGTGTCCAGCCACGCGTAGCCGCGCCCCATGAGCTCCACGTCGAGCTGGCCGCGTCGCAGGTACTCCGCGTTGACGTCGGTAATCTCCAACTCGCCCCGCTTGCTAGGCTTGAGGCCCGCGGCGATGTCCAGCACCTGGTTGTCGTAGAAGTACAGCCCGGTGACGGCGTAGTTCGACTTCGGCCTCAGCGGCTTCTCCTCCAGGCTCACCGCGCGGTTCCCGGCGTCCAGCTCCACCACGCCGTAGCGCTCCGGGTCCTTCACGTAGTACCCGAACACCGTCGCGCCCGATGTGCGCGACGCCGCGCGCTTCACGAGCTCGCTCAGCCCATGGCCGTAGAAGATGTTGTCGCCCAGCACCAACGACACGCAGTCACCGCCCACGAAGTCCCGGCCGATGACGAACGCCTGGGCCAGCCCCTCCGGCCTGGGCTGCTCCGCGTAGCTGAAGCGCATGCCCCACTGCTCGCCGCTGCCCAGCAGCTCTTGAAAGCGCGGTAGGTCCTGCGGCGTGGAGATGACCAGCACGTCCCGGATGCCCGCGAGCATCAGCGTGCTCAGCGGGTAGTAGATCATCGGCTTGTCGTGCACGGGCAGCAGCTGCTTGCTGACCACGCGCGTCAGTGGGTACAGCCGCGTCCCCGAGCCACCGGCGAGGATGATGCCCTTCATGTCCACCTCGGCACGTCAGTGTCCCCGAGCCGCGAGCCAGGTCGCGTGGAAGCGCGACAAGGACTCCGCGAGCGCCAAGGGAGGAACGGAAAGTTCGGCACGGACCTTGTCTGTGCGCAGACCACTCTTCAGCGGGCGGGGGCTGGCGAGCTTCAGCTCCGCCATGCGAGTGGGGACGATGAGCCCTGCATCGAACCCGAACACCTCGCACAGCGCGCGGCCAAAGCCCACCCTGTCGATGACCGTTCCGCCGCAAGTGTTCCACACGCCACCCAGCCGCCGCGTCCCCAGCTCCACCAGCATGGCGGCCACGTTGTCCGCGAAGCTGGGTGACACGAGCTGGTCCTCGAAGAGGCGCACCTGCTGCCCCTTCTCCAGCGCCGTCACCAGCCATGCGCCGAAGTTGAGCCGCCCCTCCACCGGAGGCCAGCCGTACACCACGGCGGTGCGAGCAATGGCGCAGCCGGGCGCGAGCACCCGCGCGGCCTGCTCGCCCATGTGCTTCGTCACCGAGTACACGCCGCGAGGATTGGGCACCGCGTCCTCGCCATAGGGCCCGGCCTCGCCGTCGAAGACGTAGTCGGTGGACACGTGCACCAGGTGCGCACCGGCCTTGCGAGCGCTCCGCGCCACGGCGGCGGCGGCGGCGGCGTTCCCCGCGTACGCGGCCTCCGGGTCCTTCTCGCAGGCATCCACCTCCGTCATGGAGGCGCAGTGGATGACCACCTCGGGAGCGGCGGTCTCCACGGCGGCGGCGACGTCCGCCTCGCGCGTGAGGTCCACGCTCACATAGCCATACGCCCCACCGGTGCGCCGGGCGCCGCGGCCCAGCCCCACCACCGGGTGCCCGCCCTGCTGGAGCAAGGAACACACGCGGCTGCCCACCAATCCGTTGGACCCCGTGACGAGGAAGCGCATGGCTCAGGCCCTCCCCTGCAGGCGCGTGCGGTACTGGGTTTCGAAGTACTGGCGATAGGCACCGCTGGTGACGCGCTGCCACCACGCCGGGTGGTCGACGAACCAGCGCACGGTGTCCGCCAGGCCTTGCTCGAAGGTGTGCGCGGGCGTCCAGCCCAGCTCCGCGCGAATCTTCGACGGGTCAATGGCGTAGCGCCGGTCATGCCCCGGCCGGTCCTTCACGTACTGGATGAGCGACTCCGGCTTGCCCACGAGGCCCAGAATCGCCTTCACGATGTCGATGTTCCGGCGCTCCGCCCCGCCGCCGATGTTGTAGACCTCGCCGGCCCGGCCCTGCTCCAGCGCCAACAGCAGCGCCTGGCAGTGGTCCTCCACGTGGAGCCAGTCGCGCACGTTGCCGCCGTCGCCGTACACGGGCAGCGGCTTGTCGTGCAGCGCGTTCACCACCATCAACGGAATCAGCTTCTCCGGGAACTGGTAGCGGCCGTAGTTGTTCGAGCAGCGCGTGACGACGACGTCCAGGTTGAACGTGTGGTGATACGCGAGCGCCACCAGGTCGGAGCTCGTCTTGCTGGCCGAGTACGGGCTGGAGGGCTGCAACGGCGAGGACTCGGTGAAGGCGCCCGTGGGCCCCAGCGAGCCGTAGACCTCGTCGGTGGACACCATGAGGAAGCGCTTCACGCCCCGGGCGCGGCTGGCCTCCAGGAGCTGCTGGGTGCCCAGCACGTTGGTGGTGACGAACACCTCCGGCCCGAGGATGGAGCGGTCGACGTGGCTCTCGGCCGCCAGGTGCATCACCGCGTCGATGGCGTGCACGGACAGCAGGTGCTCCACCAGCTCGCGGTTGCCGATATCGCCCCGGATGAAGACGTGCTGGGGGTCGCCCTCCAGTTCGGACAGGTTCTCGAGGTTGCCGGCGTACGTGAGCTTGTCGAGGTTGACCACCGTCCAGGCAGGCCGCTCGCGGCGCAGGTACTTCACGAGGTTGGACCCGATGAAGCCACAGCCGCCTGTCACCAGTACGTTCATTGTCCCGTGGACCTCGTGCGCTCGGAGCGAGCGCCTGCGTATCGAAGGGGTCCACGACCGTCAAGGCGAGAGGGAGGCAAGGCTTGTGGGCGGCCCTGCACGGCGGTAAGGGAGCCGGTCGTGAGCACACCACGCACCCCTCCCCGTCGGATTGGGCTTCCCGCCATCCACCAGGTGCTCCCCCGGCTCGCCTGGGGCGACGCCGTGGGCAATCAGGTGCGCTATCTCCAGGGCCTGCTGCGCCGCTGGGGACATGCCTCCGAAATCTACGCCGAGTCCTGGGACGACGCCTGCAAGGACCAGGTCCGCCCGGTGCGTAACTACACGCGGGAAGCGGATCGCGATGCCGTCCTGCTGGTGCATCACAGCTTCGAATCGCGGCTGGTGCCTCGCATCGCGAAGAGCCCCGGCCGCAAGGTGCTCGTCTACCACAACGTGACGCCCGCGCGGCTGTTCGCGGGCTTCGAGCGCAAGGTGGCCGCCGCGTGTGACGCCGCGCGAGCCGAGCTGCTGGCGCTTCGGCCTCACGTCGATGCGGCCTTCGCCTACTCGCGCTTCAGCGCCGAGGAGCTGGTGGCCGCCGGCTACCCGAACGTCGCGGTGCTGCCCTTCGCCATCGACTGGGCGGCGTTCGACACGGCGCCGGACCCGGCGCTCCAGGCCGAGCTGGACGACGGCATGACCAACATCCTCTTCGTGGGCCGCGCGGTGCCCAGCAAGAAGGTGGATGACGTGCTGCGCGTCTTCACCGCGTACCAGCGGCTCTACCAGCCCCGCAGCCGGCTCGTCATCGCGGGCGCCCTTCACCGGGATGGGGCCTATGGCGCCTACCTGCATGGACTGAAGGACGTGCTGGGCGCCGAGCAGGTCCGCTTCCTGGGACGCGTCAGCGCCGCGCAGCTCTCCGCCTGCTTCGCCACGGCGTCCGCATACCTCTCCATGAGCCGGCACGAGGGCTTCGGCGTGCCGCTGCTGGAGGCCATGTACCGGGGCGTGCCCGTGGTGGCCTACGGCGCCGCCGCCGTGCCGGAGACGATGGGCGGCGCGGGGCTCGCCACGTGCACGGACGAGCCGCGCGAGGTCGCGAAGCTGCTCGCCGTGCTGGACCGCAACGCAGAGCTGCGCGCGCAGGTGATTACCGCGCAGCGTGAGCGCATCGCCGAGCTGTCGCAGGAGGCCGTGGCCGAACAGGTCCGCGTGGCCTTCGAAGGCCTCTGCTCCGGCACGGCTCCGCGGCGCCCGGTGGCCATCACCACTGCCACTACGGTGGACCTCGTCTGCCCAGGCTTCACGGTACGGCCCGAGGAGCCAGCCTCACGTCTGGCCCGCCGGTTGGCGGAGCGCCTGCCAGGGGCTCGGGTGCTGGCCCTGCGGCCTTGGGGTGAAGCCGCGTCCCTGGCGCCGGAGCCCATCAGCGTCGAAGGTGTCGAGGTGACGCACTTCACGCCGGACCAACCCGTTGGCTCAAACGCCGAGGCGGCCCTGCCGGGGTCGTCCGCGCTGGAGACGGCGGTGCGGGCTTCGAGCGCGCCCGTGGTGCTGCTGGGCGCGGACACCGTGTCAGCGCAGACGCTGCTGCCCCATGTCTCGGCTCGAGCCTGGGGCGTCTGTGCACCTTCCAGCCAGCCAGCCCTGCTCGCATCCGTCCGGGAGCAGCTGGGTGACAGGTTGGTGGTGGAGGAGGAGCCGGCTCACGTCGAGACGGCACTGCAGGCACTGTTCACGACGCTGGCGTCGACGGGAGTCATCTCACGTGCGAACTGAAGACCTCATCACGCGCAGCCCCACAGCCGAGGCCGTGGCGCGCGAAACGCAGCAACTTCCCGCGCCCTCCGATGAAACCCAGGAGGCACTTCGCCAGACGCTGGAGGCGGCGGCACGCCCCCCTACGCCCACGCCCTGGCCCGCGCTGCTCCAGGAGGCGCGAGGGAAGATGGACAGCCGCTACGTGGAGCCGGCGACCTCCCACCGGGGAGGCCTCACGGGGACCGCGCTCGTCCTGGCCAAGCGCGCCTTCCGCCTCACGTTCCAGCCCTTCATCAACGAGGTGCTGCGCAAGCAGGTGGAGTTCAACGAGTCCATCCTCGACGCGCTGGCGACCCTGCACGATGTGCAGCGCGAACAGGCGCGGGCCCAGGCCGCCTGGCGCAAGGAACTGGAGCGCAGGCTGGCGAAGCTCGAAGCCACGGGCACTCGCACCGAAGCCATCGCTGCCGAGCAGCAGGCGTCCCCGCCCGCCGCGTCCTCCAAGCGCACACGCAAGCGAGGCCGGTGACGACCGGGGCTCGAGACCTCGGCACGTCATCCCCGTGACTCCGCGTCCTGCGGGTGGCTGCGCGACCGCCGCGGTCCTCGACGTGCGATGAGCATGCGGCGCTGGGGCGGCGTTGAGGCGAGCGGCCGTTCGGGTGTATTCCCCACCTGTTCGACGCTTTCCTCTGTCCAAGGTCCGGTCCTTGCGCATCTGCCTCGTCTCCAAAGAACTCGCCCCTTTCGACAGAGGCGACATCGCGACCTACGTGGCAACCATGAGCCGGGCGCTTGCAGCGGCAGGCCATGAGGTTCATGTCTTGACGGCTGCGCATGCCGACTGGCAGCGCGCCGTGTCCCACCTTCCCGGCGTGCACCTGCACGCCGTGGATGAGCGAGAGGTGGACTTCAAGGGCGCGTTTCCACACGCACCGCTTCGCCATGCGTGGTCGGCGTACCGAAGCCTGCTGGAACTCCACGCGCGGCATCCCTTCGACGTCATCGAGTTCCCCGACGACGCAGGCGAAGGCTACTTCGCGATGCGCGCCCGGCGGACGCTGGGGCACTTCGAGCCAGCGGTCCTCGCGGTGCGCTTGCACGACTCCACCCACGACCGACTGCTGCTCAACAGGGTGGCCACGCTCGACATGGACACCGCCCAGCGCGAACACATGGAGGACACGTCCATCCGGGAGGCGGACCTCGTGCTGTCTCCCTCTGGCGCAGCCCTGGAGCGCGTCCGCACCAGGCTGGCGCTCAAGCGCACCGGCGTCGTGATTCCACCTCCGCTCGCGGCAGTTCGGGAGCCCCTCGCAGCCCCTCGTTCCCGCGAAGGACTGCCCCAGGTGCTCTACTTCGGAGACCTGGAGTACCGAAAAGGCGTGCACCTTCTCGTCGAAGCCATGCAGGCACTCTTCGAGCAAGGAGTCACCGCGGAGGTCCGGCTCATCGGAGATGACACGCGCACCGGCCCGTTCGGCCGCTCCCTCCGACACTGGTTGGAGCAGCGCATCGCGCCTGTCTGGCGGGACAGGTTCCACTTCACACCTCCGCGAGAGGGAGCAGACCGCGCCTTGGCACTCGCCGAAGCAACGGTGTGCTGCATCCCCTCTCGCTGGGAGCACTTCTCCCTTGTGTGCATGGAAGCGATGGCTGCAGGAGCGCTCGTGGTGGGCAGCGATGCCGGAGGCATGGCCGAGCTCATCGAGGACGGCCATAACGGCTTGCTGTTCCGGAGCGACGATGCTGCGCAGCTCGCCCGCGCGCTCGCTCGAGCCCTGTCCACACCAGCGCTACACGAAGCCGTCTGGCAGACAGCGCCCGCCCGTATCGCGGCCTGCTGCGCCCCTACCAGCATCGTCCGCCAGTTCGAAGCAGCAGTGGAGGGCGCGAGGAGCCACCGTCACGTGGGCCCCATCAGCGCCGCCGCGCCCAGGCAGAAGAACCCGGCCACGCCGTACGTATCCATCCTCGTTCCCTACTACAACATGGGGCGCTACCTGCCGGAGACGTTGCGGTCCATTCGAGCCCAGACGTTCACGGACTACGAAATCGTCCTAGTGGATGACGGCTCCACTGACTCGGAGAGTCGAGACGTACTGGAGACGCTCCATGCGCCCGACCTCCACATCCTCCGCAAGCCCAACGGAGGACTCAGCTCAGCCAGGAACGTCGGTCTGCGCGCAGCACGGGGCCGGTATGTCCTTCCGCTGGATCCCGACGACCTCATCCAGCCCACCTTCCTGGAGAAAGCCGTCGCGGTGATGGACAGCACACCTGGGCTGGCCTACGTCACGTCGCTCGTCTCCTACTTCGTCGAGACGCCGGACCAGCCAGTGGGCGGTTGGATTCCCTGGGGTACAGAGCGTGACGCGCTCCTCGCGGAGAACGTGGCCTCCACCTGCACCGCGCTGATGGAGCGACAGCGCATCGAAGAAGTCGGCGGCTACGACGAATGGCTCACGGCCTACGAAGACTGGGACGTCTTCTGCTCCCTGGCCGAGCGCGGGCTCGTGGGCTCCGTCATCCCGGAGCCGCTCTTCCACTACCGGCTGCGTCCCGACTCGATGACCCGCAGCATGCGCGTCCATGACCGCTACGCGCAGATGGCCTACCTGTGCCAGAAGCACCCCACGCTGCCGCTCCACCCGGAGCGAACACTTCGGATGCAGCTCGGGCGCGCCCAGAGGCAGGAACTCCACCTGCGCGCCACAGGCACGGCGTCCCCACCGCTCCTGAATCGCTTCGCCGACACGGTGAACGCCACGATCAAGCGGTTCGACTTCGCCCATGCCACCTTGCGCCGCGCCGCGGTCTGGGTCGCGGGTGCCGACGACGCTTCCCGCCCACTGCGCCATCAGGTCATGGAGCGGTTCTTCAGACGCCGCAATTGAAACGCTGGCCGCGCCACGTGACGAAGCAGGCCCGGACCACGTCATCCCCTCGCTACCCGCCCAGCCGATCCTGCTCCGCCGGCGGACGTGAAACGGGCTCGCGTGGGACGAACGACACCACAGGGCTCGCGACGTGTTCCGAATGCGGCGCGAGCGCGCGCGGCTCCTTGCGAAGCAACGAGCGCAGCCGCAACCCGCACAGGGCGGACGCCACCTTCGTCATGAACTGGAGCCCGTTGAGCCCCGTCAGACTCGAGGTCCCCGTGGTGCGTGGGCGCATCGCGACCGCGACCTCTCCGATTCGGAGCCCGGCGAGCGCGACGAGCGCGATCGACTCTGGCTCCGGATACTCATCTGGCATGAGGCGCAGCAAGGTGGCCACGGCCCGAGGCGAGTACACCCTGAAGCCCGACGTCGGGTCTGTCACCCGTGCCCTCTGGCCAAACATCCCCAGCAGCACGTTCACGACGCGCCCTCCCACCCAGCGAAGGGGCGTCGTGCTGGCCAGCGTGTCCGTCCCGCTCGCCGCGACATCGCAGAAACGCGAGCCAATGAGCAGATCGGTCTGCTTGTCCCACGCAGAGCGGACCAGGTCAGGGATGGACTCAATCGGATGTTGTCCGTCGGAGTCACACTGCACGACGCAGCTGACCTCCAACCGCTGGGCCAGGAGGAACCCTGTCCGCAGCGCCCCGGACACGCCGATGTTGGTGTGGTGCGTGACGTGGTTTCGTGGTGCCAGCCGCCGAAGAACCCCGGCCGTACCGTCCACCGACCCATCATTGACGATACAGAAATCCAGCTCCCAGTCCGGCGTGGCGCGAGTCAGCGCCATGAGACGCGGCAGGAGCGCTGGAAGGCTCTCCGATTCATTGAAGCAAGGGAGGACCACCAGCACGCGAGGACGACCACTCTCGGGGGCCGCTGGCGCGTCGGGAAACGTCTGGGCGGCAAGCGATGACACGACCTGCCCCAGTTGCCGCTGCACGCGCGTGCTCTCCGCGTAGTGCGCCAGCATCTGAACGAACAGGAACATGGTGAGCCCAGCCAGGACCATGTTGCTGACCAGGCTGATCCCCAGCAATCGAGCCACGGGCACCAACCCATCCGGACGGATGGCCGCCACGAGCACGAAGCCACTGGCAATGAACCACGTCACGGAATGGCGTGCCGCGAGCCGCGAGCCGAACTGGGAAATGACCACGAAGAAGAAGCCCACCACCACGGTAATGAATGGCAGCGACATTCCGGAGTCCCCCACAGCAATGGCCTGACCGTTCGAACACACAGAGAAGCACTCACACTTCTCCGGTTTGCATTGCCCCCCCCTCCGTACGGTACTCACGCCATCAATGCAATCCCCTGAAGCACAGGTGCCAGTTCCTGACGTACGCTCCGCCCCACGGCGCTGGCCTTGCGCCGCGATGAGCATGCTGCTCGCGCTCAGTACCGCGGGGGTATTGACGCTGGGGGCATGGGCGCCCCCCTTTCAGTCCCTGGGCTCCCGCCTCCTGCTCGTCCTCGGGTGCCTGGCTTTGGGCGCGGTGCTGTACCGCTTTCTCCTTCCGTGGCTGCGCAGTCTGATGGCGCCCTACTCGGCCGCTCAGCAACGGACCTGGCTGGGAGTCGTCTTCCTGGTCGCCGTGCTCCTGATGGTGGCCACCCCTCTTCACGTCATCCTGCCCGCGGAGCCGCTGTCCGTGACGGTCCAGGCCACGGGCGAGCGGAACCCCGGTTCTCAGGGCAGCGAGGTGTGGGTCCTCGGCCTGCTCGACGCCAACGGGAACCCACTGCCTCCCGCGGGCTGGCGTCCCGAGGGGGGCTGGGAACACCGAGCTGGAAGCGCCTGGGTTTCGTACCTCGATCAGCCGGCGCGCCTGCATTGGGAAGGCGGAGGTCCCGAGCCCAGGGTCCTCCAAGTGTTGGCGCACGCGTTCTCCGGCATCGTGGAGTACACGGTGAACGGTCGAACCGAGCGGCTCGACCTCTATTCGCCGCCCGGGACAGACGCGCGCCAGGACCTGGTCCTCCATCCTCCCGACAGCACCTTGACGGCCAGCGCCAGTCTCCGAATCACTGTCACGTTGGCGGCCCACGCGCTGGTCCTCGGCACGCTCCTGCTCATGACGGGGCTCTGGCTCACGAGCCGTCCGCCTCCCTCCACCACGCCTCTGTCACGGCGATGGGTGGGGCTGCTGACGCCCATTCCTACCGTGGTGGTGGCTGGCATCTGGCTGCTGACCGTCTACCCGGGGATGCTGAGTCCCGACTCGACGGCACAATGGCGTGACGCCCTTTCCGGGTACATGGATGATGCGCATCCGCTGTTCCACACCGCCTCCATCCGATTCCTCCAGAAGCTCTGGGAATCACCCGCGATGGTGGCGCTCGCGCAGATTGCCGGCCTGGGGGCGCTGGTGGGCTGGGGCTGCGCGGCGCTCTCGCGGGCAGGAGTCTCCCGAGGCATCATCGCGCTCACCGCGACGGCGTTCGCGCTGGCACCCGTGAATGGGACGATGGCCGTCACCCTCTGGAAGGACGTCCCGTTCAGCCTCTGCATCCTCGCGCTGTGTATCTGGGTCTTCCGCTCCGCCACCGACACCAGCACGCGCTGGGACGTGCCGTTCTGGGTGAGCATGGTGGTGCTGGGCGCCATGGCCATGTTGTTCCGTCACAACGGTCTGCCCGCGGTGGTCGGAACCTTCCTGGCGCTGGGGCTCCTCCGGAGGGAGCGCTACAAAGCGGTGGCGCTCGCGCTCGTGGCCACGTTCGTCGTCGCCTCGGGGACCCGCTGGGTGCTGAGCCAGACGTACACCATCAAGCCCTTCGCCAAGGGGATGACGCTGGTCGGCTTCCTGGGCGCCCACGTGGCGGCGGGAACACCTCTGGAGCCCGGTGAACGCGCCCTCCTCGAGGAGCTCCACCCGCTTGATGACAAGTGGAACTACCGCTGTTTCAGCAACGTGTTCACCATCTGGGATGGGCGCTTCGACATGGACGCGCTGATGCGGCACAACGAGGCGTTGCTTCCGCTCCTCGTCCGCCTGACTCAACGAGACGCAGCGCCGGTGCTCTCACACGTGCTGTGCAGCAGCTCGGTGCTCTGGAAGCTCTCGCAAGGCTCGGACCACCTCAATGGCCCTCCCATCTGGATGGGGCCCGACGGGGCGCTGGGCACCATCGAGCCCGAGGAGCGGCACCTTCGGACCACCTCACACCTTCCAGCCCTCCGTGAGCCCCTGCTCCGGTGGACCGTCCGGACGCTTCGGCCAGACCTGGCCTGGCTGCTCTGGCGCCCCGCGCTGCCGCTCTACCTGCTGCTGCTCGCGTGCGCGGTGGCATGCATCCGCCACCGAACCTGGCGGCTTGCCACCGTGGCGCTCCCCGTCATCTTGCATACGGCGGCGCTCGCCGCGCTCATCCCGTCACCCGACGTGCGCTACCAGTACCCCGTGTTCCTCGTGGCCCTGATGTTCGTTCCCGCGTGGCTCGCGGGGATGCGACTGAATGCGGCGCCCTCGGCTGAAGCACCGCGACGCGCGCCTTCCAGCTCGCACGACACGTCAACGCTCAGGTCAGCCGGTTGACGGTGCTTCGAATCGCGCGGTGAATGACGGGCATCCGCTTGAAGAGCGTGTTCGCGCGGTCCACGAGCACGTAGCGAAGCGGAGGCGTCTCCACGGGGCTCCCGCTCCCCGGCGCTCCGCTGGCGGGAGCGGGTTTGCCCGCGACGGCCTGCTTGAGCAAGGGGTGCACGAGGGGCAGGCGCTTCAAGGCCGCGTTCATCAAATCCACGACGTCATAGCGCAGCGGCCGGACGGCCTCGACCAGTACATGGGCGGACTCCAGGGCCGCGGACGCCGCGGAGGACGGCCGACGCTCCTGCGTGTCAAGCGCGCCATGGGGGTCGACCATGGCCTCGCGGGAGTGCGCGAGCAGGGCGAAGAGCCGCGTCGACGGGTGCAGTGGCGCGGGCACGCCTTCGAAGAGCCGCACCAGCCAGCGGAAGTGCTGGCGTTTCTGGGACGCGGACGGAGTGATGTCCTGCCCCCGCCGCGAGAAGAAGTGGACCTGGTTCGTCACCAGGAAGCGGTGTCCCCCCTGCGCGAGCCGCAGGAAGAAATCCCAGTCCGCGTAGCCGGACAGGGTTTCATTGAAGGCGTGCTGCTCCAGGACGGTGCGGCGCAGCAGCGCCGTGGGCGCGGAGACCTGGTTCGCGGCCAGCGCGTACGTCGGACAGTCCCCCAGGTACGTCATGAACCCCTTGAACTGGCGGTTGGCCAGCTCTTCGCTGGAGTGGAAGCGGCCCCCGGTGGGGACCACGCCCGCGTACGCCTGTCGCGTTTCCAGCGCGGCGACGGCGTGCTGGATGAAGTCCGGGGACAGGCTGTCGTCCGACTCCAGGAACACGACATACGCCCCGCGCGCGGCGCGGACACCCAGGTTGCGAGCCCCCGCGAAGCCACGGTGGACCGGGGAGCGAACGACACGAAGCCCCTCCCCTTCAGCCGCGGACCGCTCCAGGCGCTGCAGGACCTGCATGTCGAAGGCGCTCGTGGACCCATCATCCACGATGACGACTTCCACCTCCGGGTACGTGCTGGCGGCGACACCTTGCAGCGCGATGGGCAGGAAGAGGCCCTGGTCATGATTGATGATGACCACGCTGACCAGCGGAGCCTGCGGGGCCCGCGTGGGCGGCGTCTCCGGCGCGTGGCGCTCCCAGTAGGGACGGTCCACCGTCCAGCGGACGGGGGCCAACTCCTGCCCTTCCAGCGCCTTGCGCATGGCCACCACCAGCGCCTCCAGGCTGCCGTCATACTTGTGGCAGTGGACCCCGTCGACGAAGGGGCTGTCGTCACCGAAGGCCAGACAGGCCGAGTTGAGCACCAGCCGGGTGCCCGCGACGGAAGCCTCGTAGGCCGTGAGATTCAGTGACTCATAGCTGGAGGTGATGACCACCACCCCCGCGCGCATGTGGGCTTCCCGGTCAGGACCTGGCTTGATGAAGACGAAGCGGTCCGTCAGGTCCGAAGGGATGAGCGCCTGGACCTCGGCGAGGAACTCCGGGTCGAAGGCATGGCACGCCAGGATGGCCTTGCCCTGGTACTCCGGCCACGTGCGCATCAACAGCACGGCGCCCCGGACGAAGACATCCGGCTGCTTGAAGTGCTGAATCTTGGTGACGAACACCAGGTTGCGCTGGGTCGCGGGAACGTCGACCTGCCGGGACGGCGCCGCCGGAGACTCCATGACCACCGGGGGAAACTCCACCCGCACCTTGCGCATCCACGCTTCATCGAAGCCGTAGAAGCGCCGGTTGAACTCGGCGATGCAGGGAAGATGCCCCACCACGAGGTCCGCATCGAGCAAGGACTTCCGCTCGAGCTCGAACCGCCCCAGGTTCTCGACCTCGAGCGTGTTGGGCTCGTGGTGCATGATGGTGCCGTAGCTCGAGTGCAGCCGCACCGAGAGGGTGGTCTGCGCGAAAGCCAGCCCCAGGTGCTTCTCCTGCAGCGCGGCGAAGGCCCAGCCGCGAAAGTCCGCGAACTCGATGACGTCGAAGCGCAGGCCCTCCGCTTCGCGCGCCTTCAGGTAACGCATCACCTCCAACGACTCGCCGTGCCAACGTGAATCCCGGAAGGCTTCCGTGGGCGGATAGAGGCCATGCGCATCCGCGGCGGTCTGTTGCGGTTCGCGGAAGTCGCACAGATGCGCCTTCACCCGCCCCCCGAAGAAGAGCTCCACCTGGGCCGTCTGCACGGAAACGGTGGGCGGGAACAGGACATGGAACTCCACGTTCGCGCCGTGGCGCTGCGAGTCCATGATGAGGTTGTGCGCGACGCGGCCAATGCCCCCTGCGGTGAATGGGTAGAGCTCATCGGTGACGAGGCAGACGCGGGTCAGGCTCATGGCTGTGCGAACTCAAGATAGTGGTTGATCGCTTGGGCGCAGAGCATCTGGGTGTAGTCCTCCAGCATCTGCGCGTACTCCTCCGGCGAACGCTCCCGGAGGCCGACGACCCGCTCCAGCGCCGAGCGAATCTGTCCGAGCGAGCCGGTGCCCGCGACCTGAACCAATCGCTGAAAGGGGTGTTCATCCAGTGACCCCAGGGTCAGCGGCCCTGTCAGGCACGCCACACCGTGAGTCAGCCCCTCCAGGGCGGTCATCGGCTGGCACTCGGCGAGCGTCACGTTGAGGACGACGTCCGTCTCCCGGATGAGGTTGAACAGCTCCGAACGGTTCAACGGCCCCACGTTGATGACGGAGGCCTTGAGGGGCAGCTCCGGACGGGCCGTGAAGGGACTGGTGACGAAGACGCGCTCCATCCCCGGCAGTGACGCGGCGACGAAGACGTTGGAGTAGAAGTTCTTCCACCAGTTGTTGGGCGTGGGAACGAAGGCGGCCCGCGTTGGCGGAGCGCGGTGACGTTGGTCCGCCGGCGCGACCCGAGGAGGAAGGTTGAGCAGGACCTTCTGGAAGAGCAGCGGCGACATCAAGTGCATCTCTGGCTTGACGCACGCCACGGAATCAAGAAGCCCCTGCTCCCGGAGCGCCAACAAGCGGCTGAAGGTCTCCAGTTCGAAGTCGAAGTGGAACTGAGCCGTGGAGCCGTGCCACACACAGCACAGCTTGAGCGTGCTGCCGAACACGCGACGAAGCATGTGCATGACTTCCAGGGCATTGGGCGAAAACCCCTGGAAGATGATGGACCGCGCGCCCAGCCGCTCACACGTTTCGGCGATGTGCTGGTGGTCCGCCGCGGTCAACGCGCGATTCGCGGTAATGCCAATCTTGTGTCCCGGCGCATAGCCAGACGCAGCGCGGATGCCGTACCACTCCTGGTGGAAGAGATGCACCACGCGGGAGAGCCGCGGGTCCACGTGCGCCCACGTCGTATCCAGCGGGGCATCGACAACGACGGCCTCCGCTACGGCGTCATGCCCATAACGCGGCGCGGGCGCGTCGACCGGCGCCCGCGCAGGCTCCACCGACGCTGCGCGAAGGCGGACCAGCTCATCCGAAAGCGACAACAAGCGCTGCCGCCGCTCCGAGCGCTTCAGCTCGACCGTCAGGCGCTCCGTCAGCTCGGAGGCCCGCATCCCCGTGAGTCCGTCCCCGGCCCGGAGCGCCTCGCCCGCGTGCTCCGTCCACGCCCGCAGCCGCGGCAGGGACTGGACGCTCAGCGACTCCAACGTCACCTCCCGGCGCTCGTCCCGTGCGTGCTCGACGGACTGGAGCTGGAAGAAGCGGCGGCCTTGGGACGCGTTGCGCTTGAAGACGTAGACGTCATGCGTGGCCAGGAGGCCACCGCCGTGGTGCATGTCCCAGCCAGCGGGAGTCAGCTCCGCGTAGGGGTGCAGCCAGCAGCCCTGGTGCCAGGCGTTCTCCCAGATGCCGAAGGGCACAAGCTGGTTTTCGACCAGGCACAACAATCCGCCGGGACGCACGAGCTTGCCTAGCGATTCCATCAGGCCAGGCAGACGCTCCGGCGGGTTGTGGATGAGGACGGACACGGTGAACACCACGTCGAACGTCCTGTCCCCCACTGCCTCCAGGGCATCCGGCCCACTGAAGAGCCGCGTGTCCAGCGTCTCCAACCCCACGGGCGGCGCTTGCCGCAGGGGCTCCATCATCGCCTCGGAGAAGTCGTAGCCGTGGTAGCGAACGCCTTCGAGCGACGCCAGATAGGAGGCATGCCGCCCGAAGCCGCAACCAAACTCCAGGACGTCCAGCGGCCTCCCCAGGGCGCGTTGCTCGGCCTGCATCAGCTTCGTGAGCAGCGCCTCTT
Organism: Myxococcus sp. AM009; assembly: GCF_013372605.1. Taxonomy (NCBI): domain Bacteria; kingdom Pseudomonadati; phylum Myxococcota; class Myxococcia; order Myxococcales; family Myxococcaceae; genus Myxococcus; species Myxococcus sp. AM009. Next base: position 22,668 of record NZ_JABXEP010000074.1, on the reverse strand, counting down.
GTTGGCCATACCCGGGGTTTCCCGCCTCCTGACGCGTGCGGATCATCTCCCGGTAGGTGTAGCCGCTCGTGGCCTTCCAATACTGGCTGCTCGCCGCTTCTTCCGCCTGCGGCTGCCGCGACGCGCTCGGCTCCGGCGACGACGCGATTTGAAGTTGGGTGTCATCCCGCATGGTGGAGATTCCTTCTGCCGCGGCCCCCCAGGGCCAATGTTCAACCGCCAGTGCCCCTGTGTTCAGCTGGCGTGTTCCTAGGATGAAGCTGAAGCCCGGTCGTCCCGCGTCGCCGCTGGGTGCGCCCCTGTGTTCAGCAAGCCCTTCATGACCCGGTCTACCTCGGCCTCCCATGTCGTCTGGCTGACCCGCTCCGCGGCCTTCGCGCCGAGCCGGGCCCGGAGCGCGCCGTCCGAGACCGCGTCGCGAAGCCGGGCCAGTACGCCACTCGGGGTCGGCTCGGCAAGCAGACAGTTGTCACCATGCGTCAGCAACCACCGATTGGTGGGATTGTCGTTCGTGACGACAGTGACACCGCAAGCCATCAGCTCCAGCGGCAGATACGACGGATGCCGGGTGAACATGAAACACACCCCGACATCACACTCGCGGTAGAGCGCCCCCGTCCGTTCCGCCGGCAACATTCCCAAGTTGGTGACAAGCCCCCGGACGCCGTAGGCCTCGGGGTCCCACTCCGCGCCCGCCGCGAGCACCTCGACGGCGGGGCCCAGCTCGCGCTTGAGCTGCGCCAACGCGGCCAGCCCCAGCTCGAAGCCATTGCGCTCGTTGCCCGGGCGTCCATAGAAGAACACGCGCACAGGCCCCTGGCGCGGGGGCCGGCGCGGATGAAACACAGCCCCATCCACCGCGGGCTCGAACCAGGCGCCCTCCATCCCGTGCAGGCCCACGACGTGCTCGTGGAGTCCGGGCGTGTTGAAGATGCCGTAGAAGCCCAGGCCATACGTCTGTTCTGCCAGCGCGGAGGGGGTGCCCGCCGCGTGGAACAGCGGCTCATAGTCCTGGACGAAGTAGCCGCGAACGCCGGCGCGCGGGTGGTGCAGCACGCGATAGGCGGAGGTCCACGCGGTGGCCAGCGCCAGATCGCATGCGGGCAAGGACGCCACGTCCTCGGGCCGTTGCAACACCCGCACGGCGCCCGCCGCGGCCGGGCAGATGGCCGCGACACGCGCCTCGATGTCCCCTGGCCTCACGTTCGGCTGGTCGTAGATGACGAAGTCGCTGCGCACGCCGTGGCGGCGCTGCATCAGGTCCGCGAAGCGGAAGATGGTGTGGATGCCCGCGTAGACATGGCCGAAGGCGGGAACGAACCAGGTCGCCGTCTCCACACGCCCCTTGGCGCGCAGCGCCGCCAGCGCCCCCGGCGCGGACTCGCGCGAGGCCTGGGCCTGTTCGGGCGTGTAGTCCCAGGCGTCCAGGTGCTCGATGAGGTGCCGCTGCGCTCGCGCCCGCTGCTCACCCTGGACATCCCGCGCGCTCGGAACGTCGCGCCCCAGCGTCCGAACCGCCAGCTGCTCGCCATCCTCCGGATGTCGGCGGAGGCCGCAGTCGGTGGCCGTCAACGTGAGGTGAGGGTTGTAGTAGGGGTCGCCCTTCGGCCCCAGCCACGGTCGGTAAGCGGCATAAGACAGCCAGTAGTCCGCTTCGGGGATGGCGTCCGCGCGCCGGCTGGCCGACTCATGATGAATGAGCCGCGTGTGCGCCGTGCACACCACGCGGAGGCCCTTCGCATTCAGCCGCAGGCCCAGCTCCACGTCGCTGCCGCACACCTGGAAACGCTCGTCGAAGCCCCCCAGCGACTCGAAGACCTCGCGGCGGAGGATGACGCACGCACTGGTGACGGACAGCCAGTTCCGCGTCCACTCGGTGTGCCCGAAAGGCGTGGAGATGGGCCCCTCCGGCAGCCGCCAGAAAGGATGCCCCGCGAAGCCCGTCATCCCCACCACGACGCCCGCATGTTGCACGGTGCCTTCGGGGAAGAGCAGCTTGCACCCCACCGCGCCTACCTCGGGCCGCTGGGCCTGGGAGACCAGCTCATCCAGCCAGGAGGGGTCCACCACCTCCATGTCGTTGTTGAGGAAGAGCAGCAGCTCCCCGGAGGACTGCTTCGCGGCCCAGTTGTTGATGGCCGGGTAGTTGAAGGGGTGATTCCACGTCAGCTTCACCAGCCGCGGGTCCACCCATTGCTCCAGCAGCGCGAACGTCTCTGGCCGGGTGCTGTTGTTGGAGACGAGCAGCACCTCGAAGTGTGGATAGCGGGTGCGCGCCAGGAGGCTGTCCACCAGCGTGCGCAGCAGGTCCGGGCGGTCCTTGAAAGGGACGATGATGGAGACCTTCGGCGTGCCCCGCACCGGATAGCGGACCCGGTACTGCCTGGGCGCCGGGTTCGTCACTTCCGCCGACTCCCCCCGACGAGCCAGGTGCTCTGACAGTGCCCGCACGCCCGCCTTCGTGGCCGCGTCCAGCCCAGCGCCCTGGTTGCCCGAAGCCGCCGACCCCACACGCGCGTGGTACAGCGGTTCCGTGACGTGGCCAATGGACGAGGTGGCCTCGCTCAGCCGCAGCATCAGGTCATGGCCCTGAGCGCCATCGAAGCCCTCTCGCACGCCGCCCACCTGCGCCAGCGTCTCGCGACGGACCACCAGGAAGTGACGGACGTAATCCACGGAGCGCAACAGGTCGGGCGACCAGTCCGGCTTGAAGAAGGGCGCGGCGCGGTGGCCCTGCGCGTCCAAAACGTCCTCGTCCGTGTAGAGGAGCGCAAGCTCGGGCCGCGCCAGGAACGCCAGCGCCACCTCGGCCAGGGCATGCGGAGAGAGCGTGTCCTCGGCGCCCAGGAACCCCACGAAGTCACCACGGCACGCCGCGAGCCCCTCGTTGGTGGCTCGGGACATGTCCCCATGGGACGACGCGGTGAGGACGCGAATGCGAGGCTCCCGCGCCGCCGCTTCCCGAAGGATGCGCACCAGGCGCGGCGCGGTGCTGGCGTCATCGACCAGGAGCCACTCCCAGTCGGCGTACACTTGCGCGGCCACCGAGGCGAGGCACTCACGAAGGAAGGCTTCCGAGGCGTCGTGGACCGGCGTGATGAGTGAGATGAGCGGTCGCCGAGCCAGCCGCGCGACGGCCTCATGCGCCGCGGTGACACGCGCCGGCTCCCGCGCCGCGCACCAGGCGGGGTAGTCCGCCAGCGACGGCGGCGGCGGCGGCGCCGTCCGCGTGCCCAGGAGGTTGGCGAGCGCGAGCACCGACTCCGCATTGAAGCGGGACTGGCGCCGAAGCACCTCGCCCCACAGCGGTTGGGTGACACGGAGGGCGCCGGGAAGGGTCCGGCCCGCCAGCGGCTCGCGCAGCGCTTCGACGTCCGCCACATGGCCGCGGGCCTCGGCTTCTCCTGGAGCCTGCGCACCCGCCGCCGCGCGGACGGCCTCCACCATGGCCAGGTTCCACCGGGCCTGCCCCTGGAGCACGGCCTCCAGCACGGGCCCCAACGTGTAGAGGTAGCCCCGCTTGGCGAAGCCCACCAGCGCTCCCGCCACGCGCCCGCGATGCGACCCCACTGCCCACCGGGTGGGCACCGCCAGCGGCTCCAGTTGAGCGACGGCCCAGGAGGACACGTCATCACGCAAGCCCAGGGCCCGGTGCACCGTCAGGTACTCCAGCACCCGCACAAGCGCGCGGTTGAAGTTCGCCTGGGGCCGAAGCATCTCGATGTGGAAGGGCTCCAGCCCGTTGACGAAGGCACGCTTGGCGGACGTCACCAGCTTCCCCCCACGCGCCCGATGCGACGCCGGGATGGAGAACGCAGCCGGGTCCGCCAGCCTCGCGGCCTCCTGGAGCGAGGACAGGCCCTGGCCGCCATCGGGGAGCGCGCGGTGGAGGTGCTCCGTCGCCAGGCGCAGCGCGCCTTCCAGGGCGCTGCGCTCGTCGCACTGCTCGGGCGCGCACGGCTGACGCTCCTCCAGCACCTTCCGGAGGACAGCCACCATCTGAGCGAATTCCCCCGGCCCCGGCGCCGCCACGTGCCCCCGCGTCACATCAGCCCACTTCTGCCACATGACTCACCCCTCCCCCTGGGTACCGGCGCGCTCCTGAACCCTCATCCCACCTCCACACGCGGAGACGTGCCTGGCTCGAACGGGACGCCCGCCTGGGACTCGGTCCCCGGCTCCACCAACCACCGGTGAGGAGGACGAAACACCCCTTCGTCCTCGGTCGTCGAAACCACCCGGAACGCACAGCGCCCGGACGACTCACCCTTCGAGGACCGAGCCGACACCACCAGCGAGTAGTCGCCCCCCAGCGCACCCAGGCGCTCGACCACGAAGCGAAGCACCCCCTGGGTCGGCATCCGAGAGAGCACCACCGCCTCCCGGCGGGTGCTCGTCTCATACAGGGTACGTCCGTCCGCGGCCTGCAGCCGCACGTGGAAGTCCACGTCCTCGTCCTCGCACGGCCCTTCCACGGAGAAATCCGCACGGACCTCCAGTCCCTGCTCCGGAGACAGGACTTCCAGGGACTCGCCCCGAGCGTCCAACAACCGCACCCGGTGGATACGGACAGGTCCTTCGGAGGGAAGCGTCGCGACCGGTACCTGTGGCAGCGCACCGCCGCCCTCCGTGAGCGCCGGAGGCGTGAACGCGGCGGACTGCGCCTCCGCCAGGGAGATGGCCTCACGGTACTCGGCGGTGACCTCCGAGGGCTTGCCCACGCGGCGGACATAGCCGCCATCAATCCACGCAGCCAGGTCACACCAACGCTCCACGGTGCCCAGCTCATGCGTCACCAGGACGATGGTCTTCCCCTGCCGCTTGAAGTCCATCATCTTCGCCAGGCTCTTCTTGCTGAAGTGCTCGTCGCCCACGGCGAGGATTTCGTCGATGATGAGGATGTCCGGGTCCACGTGCGTGGCCACCGCGAACGCCAGGCGCATGTACATGCCGCTGGAGTAGGTGCGCACCGGCTCGTCGATGAACTCGCCCAGCTCGCTGAAGGCGATGATTTCATCCATCCGGGCCCGGACTTCGGCGCGCGTCATGCCCAGGATGATGCCGTTGATGAGGATGTTCTCCCGGCCAGAGAAGTCCGGATGGAAACCGGCGCCCAGGTCCAGCAAGGCGGAGATGCGACCGTTGATTTGCAGGTCGCCAGCGGTGGGCGTGTAGATGCCGGTGATGAGCTTGAGCAGCGTGCTCTTCCCCGAGCCGTTCCGCCCGATGATGCCCACCGTCTTCCCCTTGGGAATGGTGAGGTTGATGCCGCGCAGCGCGGTGATGAGGCTCGCATCACGCGACTGGCGCTTGCCGCGCAACCAGCGAAGCAGCTCGGACTTGAAGGTCGTGTACTCGCCCCGGATGGTCCGCTTCCGGAAGCTCTTCACGACGTCCTTCAGGATGATGGCGTCCATGGATTCAGTCATACCGACGCTCAGATGGACTCCGCGAACTCTTCGCGGCGGGCTTCGAAGATGGACGAGGCGCCCCACAGCAGCACCACGGAGATGGCCGCCAGCGCCATCAACGGCCCTGCGTCCGGCAGCCGGTGCTCGTAGAAGATGGCCTGGTACGACGTCATCAGACTGACCATGGGATTGAGCGCCCGCATCAACGAGCGGGCGCCCTCATCCTGGATGGTGGAGAGCGGATACAGCACGGGCGTGGCGAAGAACCACAGCGTCAGCAGGTTGCTGACGATGTGCTGCAGGTCCCGGAACGTCACGTTGATGGCGGCCAGGATGAAGGTCAGCGCCAGGGTGAAGGTGAGCTGGATGAGCACCACCACCGGGAACAACACCACGTGCCAGGTCGGCCACTGTCCGTAGGCCATGCCCAGCCCCACCATCAGCGGAAGCGACAAGACGAAGTTGCAGAGGTTCGTCACCACCACCGACGTGGGCAGCACCTGGGCCGGGAAGCGGACCTTGGTCAGCAAGTCCCGCCGGTCGCTGATGGCGCTGGCCCCGCCGCCGACCGACGTGGAGAACCAGATCCACGGCAACAACCCCACGAACATGAAGAACGGGAAGTTCGGGATGTTCTGCCGCATCACCACGGTGAACAGCAGCACGTACACCAGCATGTGGAGCGTCGGATTCAGGAACGTCCACAGGAAGCCGAGGAACGAGCCGCGATAGCGCGCCTTCAGTTCCCGCTGGACGAGGCTGAAGAGCAAGCCCCGGTACTGATACAATTCACGGACGAGCCGAATCATGAGAGGGCCTTCTATAGCAGGGACACTTGCCGTTGCGAGGACGCCCGGCGCCCCCGGCCCTACCCCGCTGGCGCCCTGGGACGGCTGCTCACATGAAGAGCAAGCCACCCACCGAGCGAATGTCCGGCCCTGGCTCCAGCGCCTGAGCCACCAGGGCACCGGAAAAACAAAAGGCCCCCTGGTTTCCCAGAGGGCCTCAATTTGGAGCGGGAAAAGGGATTTGAACCCTCGACCCTCGCCTTGGCAAGGCGATGCTCTACCGCTGAGCTATTCCCGCGTCAGACCCTGCAAACTAAAAGGCCCTCTGGCTTCCCAGAGGGCCCGATTTTGGAGCGGGAAAAGGGATTTGAACCCTCGACCCTCGCCTTGGCAAGGCGATGCTCTACCGCTGAGCTATTCCCGCATCAGGTGCCGCGCTTTCGTCACCGCCGTGTGACCGCCGGGCCGAAAGTGAGGTGGGGTATACAGAGCCCTTCCGGACCCGTCAAACACTTTTCGCGGCGTCAGGCTCCCCCCCACGCTTCGCCAGCATGGCCAGGAATGCCCGGAAATAGACCACCGCGCTCCACACCGAGAAGGCCCCCGACAGGTAGACGAGCACCTGGCCCACCAGGTTGTAGTCCACCGGCACGGAGAAGCTGCCGAACTCCAGGGGATGCACGTAGTGGACGCAGAGCGAGATGATGCCCACCAGTTGGAGGGACGTCTTCCACTTCCCCTCCTGGCCCGCGGCGATGACCATGCCCTCGCTGGCGGCGATGGTGCGCAGCCCGCTGACGATGAGCTCCCGCGCCAGCAGGACGATGACGACCCACGCGGCGATGCGCCCCAGCCGCACCATCATCACCAGGGCCGCCATGGCGATGAGCTTGTCGGCCAGCGGATCCATGAACTTGCCGACCACGGTGATGAGGTTCCACTTCCGCGCCAGGTAGCCGTCCACCACGTCGGTGATGGCGGCCACCGCGAAGAGGAGCCCCGCCAGCAGCGAGTTGAGGGGGTCCGCGTCGTAGGTCAGCCACACGAAGAGCGGAATGATGAGGATGCGCCCCAACGTGAGCATGTTGGGCAGGTTCCAGAACTCCTGCACCAACACGCTGGGCTTGCGAGCCGCGCGCTTCCGGGCGCGCTCCTCTCGCTTCCGCTGTTTCCGTGCCGCTCGGTCCGTGGCCATGGCAGGGGCCCTTCTAGCGGACACCGAGGGCGATGAGGGCAAAACCTTCACCGCCCAGCTCTACCGCCGCTCGAAGCGGCTCTCCGGAGGGGGACTTGAGCACGGGCACCATGCGCGGCGTGAGGTTCCCCTGCCAGCCCACCAGGTGCGTCAGCGGCACCGTCACCGGCTGCTCCTGACACACCGCCACCGCACGCAGCGGCCCCGGGAGACTCAAGAGCACCTGACCCTGCCCTCGCAGGTGCACCAGGTCCAGGTCCGGCGCGATGTCCGACGGAACCCGGCCGTTCTCGAACATGACCGGCTCCTCGAAGGCGAACACGCACTCGTCGCGGAAGTACGCGGAGTCCTCGCCCAGGTCCACCGCCAGGAAGGTACGGGTCGCGGCCGGCTCCAGGTAGAGCACGCCCTGCCCCCGGGCACGCACCATCCGCGCCGCCCCTTCCCCGAACGCCTTGTCCGTGGCCCGGCCCCGGAAGCGCTTCATCTCCGGCTGGAAGGAGAGCTGCCCCGCCAGCGCCACCAGACCCTCCAGGCGCGTCAGGAGCTCCCCCTCCACCGCCACGGTGTAGCAGCCCGGCCCCGCGCAGAAGGGCCGCGACGCCTCCGCGCCAGGAAGGACGACCGAGCCGGCGAGCTCGGCCAGCGACGACCGCGCGCCCTCCCGCGCGGGGGAGGACTCCGGCGCCGGGGTCGCGGGCGCCAGCGACGTCGCGGGCACCTTGCGCAGCTGCAGCCGCGTCAGGGGCACCGGCGTCAGCGGCACGCTCGTCGCCACCGGCTCGGAGGTCTCATCGAAGGCCGACTCGGGCGGCGGCTCCCGCGCCGCGCCACTGTCAGCCGCTGCCTCCGGCGCCTCGGCCACCGCTGCGCCGGAGAGCGCGCTGGGGCCTTCGTCCTCGGCGAAGCGAATCTCCTCGTCCTCCGGCTCGGCGGCGGCTGGCGGCGATGACGGCGCGGGCGGCGCCGGCTCGGCGGCGCGAGGCTCCACTGGTGTGCTCCGGGGCGGCGGCGTGGCGGCGGCGGCGGCCGGCTTCGCGTAGCTCTCCCCCGCGATGGCGCGCGACATCTTCTCCGCCATGACGTCACTGCCGGCGAGCAGGAAGTGCTCTCGGGCGCGGCCGTATTCGCCCATCTGCGCCAGCGTGAGGCCCAGGTAGTTCTGGGCCTTCTGGTGCTCGGGGGCCAGGTCGGTGGCCGTCTCGAACTCGCGCGCCGCGCGCTGGAGCGCGGACGTCTTCAGGTACACGAGGCCCAGGTTGACCCGCAGCGTCGGGTCCACCGGGTTGTCGCGCACCAGCATCTCGTACAGCTCGGCCGCCCTGTCGTACAGGCCGAGCTTGAAGTAGCAGAGGCCCAGCAGGTTCTGCGCCTTCTCCATGCGGGGCTGGAGCTCGTGGGCACGCTCCAGGAACGGCTGAGCCTCGTGGACCCGGCCTGCGGCCAACAACTCGCCACCGCGGGAGAGCTGCTGGAGGAACTCATCATCAGCGGGGCTCGTCTCCCCCCGCCCCTTCGCGCGCGTCGTCATTCTGGGATGTGGGCTCGCGGGGACCGCTCGAGACGGCCGCCTCGCGCTCCTTGTAGTGGTAGTAGAGCTTGAGCACCTTGCGCACGTACCCCTGCGTCTCCTGATAGGGGGGCACCTTGCCACCGTAGCGTTTCACCGCTTCGGGGCCAGCGTTGTACGCCGCAACCATCTTCACCATGTCGCCGTCGAACATGTTGGCGAGCACGCGCAGGTAGCGCACGCCGCCCTCGATGTTGTCGCGCTCGTTGAAGATGTCCTTCACGTACATGTCCGTCGCCGTGGCCGGCATGAGCTGCATCAGCCCGCTGGCGCCCTTGTGGCTGAGCGCGTTGGGGTTGAAGTTGCTCTCGGTGTGCATGATGGCGCGCACGAGCGCCGGCGGGATGCGGTAGCGCAGCGCCGCGGCGGTGATGTGCGGATCCAACTCCGGCGGGGTCCGCTTGCGGCCCACCACCGGCGTGTTCTTCGCGGGGGCCTTGGTGAACGTACCCTTCAGCGTCTTGGCCCGCTTGCTGCCCGTGGGCTGCACGTTCGTATAGATGATGGTGCCGTCCTTCTCGACGTACCGGTAGATGGCATCCGCCCCCGCCGACAAGGGCAGGGCCAGCACGGCGAAGGAGAGGAACGCGGAATAGGCACGCATATCGGCCCACGAACCTTAGACACCCGCGGGAAAGTCCTCAAGAAAACGCCTTGTTTCCAGCACTTACAGTCGTTAAGGCTGCTCACCATGCCCCATCGGTTCGATTTCCTCGTCCTGGGAGGCGGCGTGGCGGGCCTGTCGTTCGCCCTCCAGGCGGCCCGCCATGGCACGGTGGCCGTCCTCACCAAGCGTGAGCGTTCCGAAAGCAACACCGCCTATGCCCAGGGCGGCATCGCCAGCGTGCTCGCGCCGTCCGACACCTTCGAGGCCCACATCGAGGACACGCTGGTGGCGGGCGCGGGGCTGTGCCACCAGGACGCGGTGGAAGTCACGGTGAAGGAAGGCCCCAGCCGGGTGCGGGAGCTGGCGGACCTGGGCGCGGAGTTCAACCGCCGCATCACCGGCGAGTTCGACCTCACCCGCGAGGGCGGCCACTCCGCGCGCCGCATCATCCATTCGGGCGACATCACCGGCCGCGAGGTGCAGCGCGCGCTGCTCGCCGCGTGTGACGAAGTCCCCAACATCACCTTCTTCCCGCAGACGGCCGCCATCGACTTCATCCAGGAGCGGCGCGGCCCCTCCCCTGGGGTCAGTCGGTGTCTGGGCGTCTACGCCCTGCTGGAGGACGGCGTCATCGAGCGCTTCCTGGCCAAGGTGACGGTGCTGGCCACCGGCGGCGCCGGGAAGGTGTACCTGTACACGTCCAACCCGGACGTGGCCACCGGTGACGGCGTGGCCATGGCGTACCGGGCGGGGGCGAAGGTGGCGAACATGGAGTTCTACCAGTTCCACCCCACCTGCCTGTACCACCCGGAGGCCAAGAGCTTCCTCATCAGCGAGGCGCTGCGCGGCGAGGGCGGCAAGCTGAAGCTCAAGAGCGGCGCGTCCTTCATGGAGCGCTACCACCCCATGGGCGCGCTCGCGCCGCGTGACGTGGTGGCGCGCGCCATCGACGCGGAGATGAAGCGCACGGGCGACGACTGCGTCTACCTGGACATGACGCACCTGGGGCGCGCCTTCCTCGCCGAGCGCTTCCCCAACATCTACGCCACCTGCAAGGCCTTCAACATCGACATGGCGGTGCAGCCCATCCCCGTCGTCCCAGCGGCCCACTACATGTGCGGCGGCGTGGTGACGGACCTGGAGGGACGCACCAACGTGCCCGGCCTGTACGCCATCGGTGAAGTCACCTGTACGGGCCTGCACGGCGCCAACCGGCTCGCGTCCAACTCGCTGCTGGAGGGGCTCGTCTTCGGCCACCGCGCCGTGCAGGTGGCCGCGGACGAAGTGCGCGCGCAGCCCGCTCCCACCGAGGACCCGCCGCCCTGGGATTCGGGCAGCGCGGTGGAGTCGGATGAGAGCGTCGTCGTCACCCACAACTGGGACGAGATTCGCCGGCTGATGTGGAACTACGTCGGCATCGTCCGCACGGACAAGCGGCTGATGCGCGCGCGGCGCCGGCTGGAGCTGCTGCGCGAGGAGATTCGCGACTACTACTGGCGCTTCAAGGTGACTCGCGACGTCATCGAGCTGCGGAACATCGCCGACGTCGCCTACCTCATCGTCGACTGCGCCAGCCGCCGCAAGGAGAGCCGCGGCCTCCACTACACGCTGGACTACCCGCGCCCGGACGACCACCGCTGGCTGCGAGACACCGTCGTGTCCAGGGAGCCGTGAGCCCGCATGTCCTCCCGTCCACGACGCATTCTCGATGCACCCTCCCCCGCCTCGGGCGGTGAAGGCCCCGGCGCGCGGCCCCCTGGCCCACCGGTGCCAGGCCCACCGCAGCCGCGGCCCTGGGTGTGCTACGCCCTCATCGCTTGCGCGGTGTCGCTCTTCGTGGCGGAGCAGGTGCTGCCCATCTCCCAGGTGGTCCGGAGCGAGCTCGGGCGGATGCAGATTCCGCCCCTGGGCCTGTACGGCCCCTTCGTGCAGGCGGGCCAGTACTGGCGGCTGCTGGGCGCGGTGCTGGAGCACGGCAGTCCCCTCCACCTCCTGTTCAACATGTCGGTGGTGGTGACGCTTGGCTTCACGCTGGAGCGGGGCATCGGCAGCCTGCGCTTCCTCGGCCTGTCGCTCGTGACGGCGCTGGGGGCGTCCACCTTCTCGCTCATCTTCGACTTCGACGTGCCCACGGTGGGCGCGTCCGGAATGATTCTGGGCTGGGCGGGGGCCATGCTGCCCGTCGCCACGCGAGAGGGCCGCCGGGACTTGTTCATCTGGCTGGCGCAGGTGGCCGTCCTCAGCCTGCTCCCCTTCGTGAGCTGGGCGGGGCACCTGGGCGGCTTCCTCTTCGGACTGCCCTGCGGGCTGGCCCTGCGCATGGGGCGGCAAGTCTACGCGCGCGCCCTGCCCATCCTTCTTTTTCTCTCGGTGGTGGTGGCGCTCTACGCGGCCCACCCCGAGCGACGTGGAGGCTTTTGACATGGAAGTGCGAAGTGTCTGTGTGTTCTGCGGCTCCCGGCCCGGCGCGCGTCCGGAGTACCTGGACGCCGCCACCCGCATGGGCGCCGAGCTGGCGCGACGAGGCCTGACGCTCGTCTACGGCGGCGCCAGCGTGGGCCTCATGGGCGCGGTGGCGGACGGCGCGCTGGCCGCAGGAGGCAAGGTGGTGGGCGTGCTGCCCGGCTTCCTCGGCGCCAAGGAGCTGGCCCACCGGGGCCTCACGGAGCTGCACTCCGTTGGCTCCATGCACGAGCGCAAGGCGCTGATGGCGGAGCGCTCGGACGCCTTCATCGCGCTGCCCGGGGGCTTTGGAACGCTCGATGAGCTCTTCGAAATCGTGACCTGGGCCCAGTTGGGCCTGCATCGCAAGCCCATGGGCCTGCTGGACACGCGCGGCTTCTTCCAGCCCCTGCTGGCCATGGCGCGGCACCACGCGGAGGAAGGCTTCGTCCCCGTGGAGCAGGCCGTGCCCTTCGCCGTGAGCGCTTCGCCCACCGCCCTGATGGACCGGCTGCTGGCGGGCCCGACGATGCCGCCCGCGGAGAAGTGGCTGAAGCGCCCCAGCCAGACGTGAGCCGCGCTACTGCGCGCTCACCTGCATGTCCGCCTTGCCCAACGACGAGGCCATGCGGAACGTCACCGTCTGCGTGCCGGGCGGAATGACGGGGCTCCCGTCGGACATCTGCGTGGGGAACTGAATCTCCCACCCCACCCAGAAAATCGACGTGTACGGGTAGTACGCCCGCGTCTGCATGTTGACCCGGCCCAGCCGGCGGATGCGCGAGGGCGTCACCTCGCCAGCGGGCGTCACCAGCGCCAGGCGCCAGATGGAGTGCTTGTAGTCGAAGTCGGCGTAGACGAAGTCGTTGAAGTGCACGCCCAGGAAGAACTCATGGACCTGCGCGGCCTTCGCCCGCTCCTCGGCGAGCATCTGCTCCACCTTCACCGTGGGCAGTTGCTGGAAGGCGGCCTGACGATGCACGCGCGCCTCGCGGAAGGACTGCGTCTGCAGCGTCACGCCCGCGAACACGCGCGTGTCGAAGCCGTCGTAGATTTCCTGCTGCCCCGTGTAGCGCGCGAGAATCTTCCGGTAGGAGTGCTCCGCGTGCTCGTCCGGCAGCGACGGCGGCGGATCACTGATGGCGGTGGGCGGCGTGGTGACACAGCCCGCGAGCAGCCCCAGCAGCGCCGCGGTGAGGAACGGACGCCTCACGGAATGAAGTCCTTGCGGGTGAAGAGCGTGTGGAGCCGGTGGCCCGAGGCCTCCACGGCTTCACGTCCCCCTTCCAACCGGTCCACCAGCGCGAAGGCCCCCAGCACCTTCAGGCCTTCCAGTTGGGCCCGCTCGATGGCCTTGAGCGTGGATGCGCCCGTCGTGACGACGTCCTCCACGATGGCCACCGCCGCGCCCTGCCCCAGCCCGCTCAGGCCCTCAATCCACTGGCCCGTGCCGTGGCCCTTGGGCTCCTTGCGCACGATGAAGGCCGCCAGCGGCGTGCCGGACAGGTAGCCCGTGAGGCTCACCGCGGACGCCAGCGGATCGGCGCCCAGCGTCAGCCCGCCCACGCCCACGGCCTCGGGGGCCTCGCGCCGGATGGCCTCCAGGAACAGCCGGCCAATGAGGAAGTGGCCCTCGGCCAGCAGCGCCGTGCGCTTGCAGTCGATGTAGAAGTCCGACTCCTTGCCGGACGAGAGCACCACGCGGCGCTGCTCGAAGGAGCGTTCGGTGAGCAGCTCCAACAGCCGGGCGCGGTCGCGCACGAGCGGTTCCACCATGGCCTACAGCCCCTCCAGATAGGTGACCAGCTCGGACGAGTAGCGGAGCTGCATCAGGAGCTCCGCCTTGCGCGACTCATCCAGCGCGGCGAACACGTCCGCCAGCAGCGAGAGGTCCTGATTGATGGCCCCGAGCCGCTGCGCCACTTCCTGCGCCAGCTCGTCGGCGTCAATCTCCTCCTCCACGCTCTCCGGCGCCAGCGTGTCCTCGGTGGCGAGCGCCTTCTCCAGCATGTCGCGGACGGCCGCGCTCAAGCGCCCCTGCGCCTCGAGCTCGTCGCGCTTCGCCTCAAGGACTTCCGGGCCCACCGGCGTGGCGTGAATCGCCTCCGCCAGTGACATCACCAGCGCGTCCTCGTCCGAGAGCCGCAGGTGGATCCGCGCCTGCACCGCGTCCCGCTTGAGGAAGCGCAGCGCGGCGACGCGACGGAAGCCGCAGACGAGCTGGTAGCGGTCCTCCCCCGCCGGGCGGACATCCACCGGGAACAGCTGCCCCAGCCGCGCGATGTCCGTGGCCAGCCCCGACACGTCTCCTTCCGGGCGGAGCTTGAACGCGCTTTCGTCCTGCAGCTTCTCCAGCGACAGGAGCACCGTCGTCACCCGGCCTGAGAGCCGCTGCTCGGGCTCGGCGAGGACGTCCTCCTGAGACTCCTCGCCGGAGTCGCTGGCCTTGTCTCCGTCGGCATCACCCGTCCAGAACGCGCCTTGGGGGCGCTCGTCCAGCCCGGGCGTGGCGCGGGACTCGCTGTCGGAGAGGGCCTGCTCGGCGCGCGCCTCCGCGTTGGCGGCGGACCCGCCTCCTGATTCGCTTCCGTCCTGCCCGTGGGACTCACTCACGGCCTGGTGCTCGCCCTGCGCATGAGACGCATCCTTGGCATGTGGAGCCCCCTGACCGTGGGACGGGGTGCCCTCGGCCTGAAGTCCACCTTCCTGCGAACCTGTCGGGTCCTTCGACGCCTCGCTCACGGAGGCGTCCGCGGAGCCCGGCGCTCCGCTACCCGCATCGTGCGGCCGCGCGCCTTCGCCCTGCGTGTCGCCAGTGGCCGGGGACGAATCCTGCGATGAAGGCGTTCCGTCAACGGGAGGCTCACCGCCCTGCCCCTGCGCCGAGCCGGCGTTCTGGGGCTCGCCCTGTTCCGAAGGCGCGCCCTCGGCGCGCGGCTCAGCGCCCTGTTCCGGTGGCGTACCCTCGGCGCGAGGCTCCAGCCCTTCGGCGGGTGGCGTGCTCTCGGCGGCTCGGTGCTCCGAACCTTCGACGGGCGGCGTGCCCTCGGCGAGCTGCTCAGCGCCCTGTTCCGACGGCGCGCCCTCGGCGGCCCGCTGCTCGGAACCTTCGGCTGGCGGCGAGCCCTCGGCGCGGTGCTCGCCACCGGACTCCGGTGACGCGTCCTCGCGCTTGTGCTCGCCCTGCTCCGGGGAGCTCCCCGAAGCGTGCGGCTCGGTGCTCACGGCACCACCCTGGCCGCCGTCCTGCCCGGACGACGCCTGTGAGCCGCCTTCGGGCCCAGCACCCGCCGTCCCATCCTGTCCATCAACCCTGTGCTCGGCGTCCATGGTGGCACCCCTGATAAGCCCACGCGCCCGCACCGCCAACGACTGACGGCGCGGGCGGTGCGCGCTAGCGGGTCTTCTTCTTCACCACGACCTTCTTCTTCGCGCCAGCACCCACCAGGACTGGCGTCGGCGGCTCGGCAGAGCCCGCTTGCTCAGCCTGCGACTCCGCCCGCTCCACGCGGGTCGGCGGAGGCGGCGGCAGCGGCTTGCTTCCCAGGCCACCCAACCCCGGACGGGTGATGGGCGCCGAGGGGCGCGTCGTCGCGGCAGGCGCCGAGGGGCGCGCGGGCGGCGGAGGAGGCGTGGGCCGCGACGGCGGCGGCGGAGGCGTGGGCCGCGCGGCGGGAATCGTCGGACGCGCGGGCGTCACCGAGGGACGGCTCACCGCCGTGGGGCGGACCACCGCGGGGCGCTCGGCCGGCAGACGTCCCGGCTCCACATCCCCCATGTCCACGCGGCCGCGGAAGCTGGCTCCGTCCACGATGATGACGCGCGGGGCGCGGATGTCGCCCACCATGCGGCCTTCGCGGGTGAGCTCCACGCTCTCGGTGGCGTTGATGTTGCCCACCACCACGCCGCTGACGATGGCGTTCCTCACCGCCACGTTCGCCTTCACCACCCCCGAGGGCTCCACGATGAGGGTGCGGCTGAGCGTCAGCTCACCCTCGACGCGCCCTCGGACCGTGAGGTCCTCGTCGCCCGTCAACCGGCCGCTGATGAGGATGGAAGGCCCCACCACGGTGTTGTCGACGTTGTTGCTCGCTGAGAGCTCCTTCGCGGTGGCCACGAATCAGCGCTCCTTCATGTCCATGTCGACGTTGCCCTTGAAGGAGGCACCGTCGGCGATGAGGATTCGGGGCGCCTTGATGTCGCCCACCACGCGGCAGTCCGTCTTCAGCTCCACCTTGTCGCTGGCGACGATGTTGCCCGTGACGCGGCCGGCGATCTCCACGTTCTGCGTCTCGATGTCCGCCTCGACGACGCCGCTGCCCTCCACGTAGAGGCTTTCCTTGAGGGAAATCTTCCCCTTCACGGTGCCCTGGATGACCAGGTCCTCGTCGCCGGAGATCTCCCCGTCGATGACGATGCTCGAGCCAATGACCGTATTCGCCATGAGTGTTGTCCGCCTCTCGAAAGGTGTGTGCCGCGGCGCGCGCGGCGTGAAGCTCAAATGTCGTCAGGAAGCCGAACGTCCATCTCGATGGAGCCGTTGAACACGGCCCCGTCCTCGATGACGACGCGAGGCGCCTTGATGTCGCCGGCCACCTTGGCCGAGGCGTTGATGGCCACGCGCGACGAGGCGTCGATGTTGCCGCTGGCCTCGCCGTTGATGGTCAACTCCTCGGCGCGGATGTCCGCCTGCACCTTGCCGGTGCTCTCGATGGTGAGGTGGTTCTTCAGGGCAATCTGCCCCTCCACGCGTCCCTCGATCACCAGGTCCCCACCTCCCGTGAGGTTGCCCTTGATGACGATGCCCTTGCCGATGATGCCCGTTTCACCCGTTGCCATGCGGTGACCTCACCCAGCGCCAGCTCCTCCCTAGGAGCCGGGCGACCTGATTATGTCAGAGATGCGCGGAGATCCAGCCGGAGATATCCCGGAACACCTCCGCACGGCCCACCTCGTTGAGCGGCTCATGCCGCATTCCGGGGTACTCCTTGAACTTCTTGTCGGGCGACCCCGCCCGCTCGAAGTACTCCCGCGCCGCCGCCGGAGCGGCCACCCCATCCTCCGCGCCACACAGGACGAACAGCGGCACTTGAATCTTCGGCGCCAGCAGCACGGCCTCGCCCTGTGCCCGCGTGGACTCGACGAACCACCGCGGCGTGGCGATGGCCTGGTGGAGCGGGTCCTCCCGGGTGGCCTGCTGCACGTCGGTGTCATGGGTGAGGTCCTCCACCTTGAGCCCGGAGGAGATGCTCAGCCACGGCACCAGCTTGCCCACCGCGCGCGCGGCCATCAGCTTCGAGGCCGGAGGGGTGATGGCCAGCTTGAGGTACGGCGCCGACAGCACCAGCCCCGTCAAACCCTCCACAGGCCGGCTGGAGGCCCACGTCGCCGACATCAGGCCGCCGTGGCTGTGCGCCAGCATGAAGGCCTTCTTGCCCTCCGACACCGCGCGCACCCGCGCCCAGAAGACCTCCAGGTCCTCCAGGTAGTCCGGCCACTTCTCGCAGTAGGCCCGGCGCCCGTCGGCCTTGCCATGGCCCCGGTAGTCGAAGCCGTGCACCGCGAAGCCGTCCGCCAGCAGCGCGTCCGTCACGAAGCCATAGCGGCCAAAGTGGTCGCCATACCCATGCACCACCGCGACATGCGCGCGGGGCTCGGCATCAGGAAGGATGGACTTCCAGTACAGCCGTGTCCCATCCCTGCCGGGAAAAAAGCCCTCGTCGCTACGCGCCATAGGCGCACCAACTTAGCGGTCTGGCGCACGCGTGGGTAGCGCCTTGAGCTTGCGCTCCAACGCGGCGCGCTGACCGGGGGGCTCGGCGGACTCGGGGTCCAGCGTCAGCACTTCCAGGGCGCGGCGCCAGGCCGCCGCGGCATCGTCCGTCCTCGCCACCCGCTGGTAGGCGTCTCCCAGGTGTTCGAGGATGACGGGCTCGTCCGGAGCCAGCGTGGAGGCCCGCTCCAGCGCGTCCACGGCCCGGGCGTAGTCTCCTCGCCGGAAGTACACCCAGCCCAGTGAATCCAGGTAGGCCCCGGTGTCCGGCCGCAGCTCCAGGGCGCGCCGCACGCGCCGCTCGGCCTCGTCCAGGTGCTGCCCCGCCTGCGCCAGCAGGTAGCCCAGGAAGTTCAGCGCGGCGGTGTGGTCCGGGGACACGGCCAGCACCGCCCGCATGCGGGCCAGCGCGCCCGTCACATCGCCTTGCCGCTCGTGGGCAGCGCCCAGCACGTACAGCAGGTCCGCGTCCCGGGGAGCGCGCGCCACCGCCTCGCGCAGCAGCGTCAACGCCTCGTCGCCTCGGCCCTGCCGGTGGAGCGTGGCGGCCAGGGCGTCATACAGCGCCGCGGAGGGACTGGCGGCCAGGGCCTCGCGCAGGAGCAGCTCCGCGCGGTGCGGCGTGCCGCCGCGCTCCAGCGCCCGGGCGAACTGCATCCGGACCTCCACGTCCTCCGGTGACGCCCGCATCGCCGTCCGGTAGAGCGTGAGCGCCCGGGAGTGCTCCCCCAGCAGCGACAGGCTGCGGGCACGGCGCAGGCGCGCGTCGGCATGGACATCCGACTCCGAGGGAACACCGGCGAAGGCCTCCGCCGCGTCGGCGAAGCGGCGCATCCGCTCATGGACGAGCCCCGCGTAGTAGGCCAGCCGAGGGTCCGCATGTTCCCCTCTGCGCGCCACCTCCAACACCTCCGCGGCCGCCCCGGGCTCGCGCGCGGCCAGGTAGCTGAAGGCCACCCGCACCGGCATCTCCGGCTCGGAGGAGAGCGACAACAGCCGGTCGAAGTACGCCCGCGCCCGGACGGCGGAGCCCGCCTTCAGCGCCGCGCGCCCGGCGCCCAGCAGCACCTCGCGGCTGTCCGGTTCCCGCTCCAGCGCCCGAGCCAGGGACTCCTCCGCCTGCACGGGCCGGCCGGTGTCCACGTACAGCTGAGCCAGCGCCGTCAGCACCTCCACGTCGCCTGGGGCCCGGGTGGCGGCCTCCACCAGCAGGCGTTCGGCACGCGCCGTGTCGCCCCGCTCCGCCAGGGCCAACCCCAGGCGCTGGTACCCAGAGGCCTCCCCCGGCAGCGCCAGCGCCAGCGCGTCCACCACCTTCACCGCCGCGTCCGTGGCCCCTGTCTCCAGGTGGAGCTGGGCCAGGACGAGGTAGGCCTCCGGCTCGCGCGGCTTGAGGGACACCGCGCGCCGCAGGTGCAGCCGGGCCCGGGCGAACCGCTTCGACTCCGTGAGGACGCGGCCCAGGAGCACGTGCGCGGGGTAGTAGGCGGGGGCACGCAGCACGGCCCGGCGAAGCTCACGCTCCGCGCGCGTCAAATCGCCCAGCCGGGCGTACGCCTCGCCCAGCCGGGTGAGCAGCAGCGGGTTGCCGTCATCCGTGGCCAGGGCCAGCCGCAGCGCGTCCACCGCGCCCCGGTGGTCCCCGGCATGGTGCTTCAGCCGGGACTGGAGGTAGTTCGTGTAGCTGGCGGACGAGGCGTAGCGGCCTTCGTCCGCGGCGCCCGCGTCGATGGCCTCCCGCATGGCCTCCGGGTCCACGCGCGGCCGCCGTGACGGGGCGGCCGCGGACACACCCGGCGCTACGAGGACGGCCAGCAGGGCGGACACGAGGAGGCGAGAGGGGCGCACGCGAGCCTGAGTCTAGCGTGAGCCCGCCCCGCGTGCAGTCGCCTCAGGTCTCCTCGGGGGCCGGCGCGCCCAGTTTCTCCAGCAGCTTCTCCACCGAGTCGCTGTCCTGGCTCACATCCGCCACCGCCGACCGGTACTCCGTGTCTGTCGCCTTCTCCACATCCGGCAACATGCGGCTGATGACGGCGCGCGCCGCCTCCGCCTGGCACTCCGGCAGGACGACGGCGAACACGCCTCCGCCCAGGTGGGAGATGGCGTCCGGGTGGCGCACCCGCTTGCGCATGACGTCCGCGATGGTGGACGGCACGGGCTCCACCGGCCGGTCGGGCCGGAGCACCGCGAGGCTGAGCGCGCGGTGGTAGCGCCGGCTGCGCGCCACTTCCTGCTCCAGCCGCAGCAGCAGCCCGCGCCGGTCGTGCAGGCCCGTTGCGGGGTCGCTGCCGGTGCGCCGCTGCAGGGCGCTGGCCTTCTCCTTCTCCTGCTGCTCGCGCTCGCCCTGGCGCAGCTTGAGGGCGCGCTCGGTGCGGTTGAGGAGCTCCACCGCGTTGAACGGCTTGCTCATGTAGTCCACCGCGCCCAGGTTCAGCGAGCGGACCTTCTCCGCCACGCCCTGGTGGGCGGACAGCAGGATGACGGGGATGCGCGCGGTGTCCGTCGAGGACTTGAGCGCCATGGCCGCGTCCAGGCCGTCCAGCTTGGGGAGGAATACGTCCATGACCACCAGGTCCGGCCGCTGGGCCTTCGCCCGGGCCAGGCCCTCCGCGCCGTCGCGCGCCACCTCCACGCGGTACTTGGAGCGCAGCACCTCCGACAGCACCGCGGCGATCTCCGGCTCGTCCTCCACCACCAGCACGCGCGGCTGCTCCTGCGGCGAGGGCGCGGCGGCGGGCGGCGGACGCGGGTTGCGCGGCGCTTCCTGCGCCAGCGGCAGCGTGAAGACGAAGATGCAGCCGGTGTCCGGCGGGCTCTCCGCCCAGATTTCACCGCCGTGCAGCTCCACGAACTCCTTGCAGATGGCCAACCCCAGCCCGGTGCCCTTGCCGCCGTGGCGGTAACGGTCGAAGACGAGGTGCAGCTCGTCCGGCGGAATGCCCACGCCGTCGTCCTGCACGCACACCTTGGCGGCGTCTCCGTCCGGACGCCCCAGCCGCTGGGTGCTCACCACCACCTCGCCGTCCTGGCGCGCGTGGTGGATGGCGTTGGTGATGAGGTTCTGCAGCACCTCGTGCAGCTTCACCTCGTCGCCGATGAGCATCAGGCTGTCCGGACAGTCGGCGCGCAGGGACACACCCCGCTCCGCGGCGAGAATCTCCAGCTCGTTGACGGCATCGCGGCACAGCTGCGCCACGTCCAGGACTCGGGGCTCGATGGACAGCCGCGCCGCCTCGCCCTTGCCCTTCTCCAGCAGGGACTCCACCAGGCCGAGGATCTTCTTGCCCTGGCGGATCATCGCCTCGGAGGACTGGCGCTGCTGCGGCTCCAGCGGCCCTTCCTGCAACAGCCGGCCGTGCCCCAGGAGCACCTGGAGCGGCGCGCGCAAGTCATGGCTGCACACCGCGATGATTTCGTCCTTGAGCCGGTTGAGCTCCTTGAGCCGGCGGTTGGCCTCGCTCAGCTCCTGGTAGCGCTGGACGTAGGCCTCCTCCAGGTCCTCGCGCTTCTTCTTCACCGCCGTGTGAAGGCGCGCGTTGCGGATGGAGTTGGCCAGCACGCCGGCCACCGCCTGGGCGAACTCCTGCTCGTCCCGGCCGAACGACGCGTCCGCGCGCGATACGCGTAGGAACAGCGCCCCCAGCAGGTCGCCCTGACAGATGAGGGGCTGGACCAGGATGGACTTCACGCCCAGCGGCAGGATGTTGGTGCGGACCTCCGCCATCAGCGGGTCGCGCTGCGCCTCCTCGATGACCACCGCCTCCCGCGTCTCCAGCGCGCGGCGCAGCTCCGGGTAGCGCATCACCTCGATGTCCAGCTGGACGAGGCTCGGGTCCTCCTGCGTGGCGACCACCTTCGCGGTGCGGGCATGGCTGCCCTCCACCAGCACCACCGAGCAGCGGTCCGTCCCGGTGACGCGGCCGACCTTGTCCACGGCGATGCGGAGAATCTCCTCCAGTTCCAGCGAGCTGGTGGCCGCCTGGGTGATTTCCAGGAGCATCCCCATCCGCAGACGGATCCGCTCTTCCCGGTCGCGCAGCCGGCCCGCGCGCAGCGCGGCCTCCAGACGGGGCACCACCTCGTCGGCGCCGCGGATCCAATCGTCCACGGCCAGCCGCTTGAAGGCCTCCGCCGAGCGCGCGCGGCCCAGGTCCACCAGCACCGGCAGGCGCTGGAGCCGGTCCACCTTGCGCAGCGACTCCAGCATCTCCGCGGCCCGCTTCGCCGTCACCGCCAGCAGGACGACCTCTGGCTGCAACGTGTCCGCGACCTGGGCCAGGCCGCTCTCCTTCTCCGCCGACGCGCACTGGTAGCCGCTCGAGGTGAGCCGCTCCATGAGCGCGTCGCCCGCCTCCTTGGCGGCCACCACCAGCACGCGTCCCCGCTGATCAGCCTGCATCTCGACTCTCACGGTGAACCCCAGCCCCGGCGGCATGGCGCTGGGTAGAGAGGCTGCAAAAACGCGCTGCGTGCGAAAGAGTTCATGGTTCGGATCCCGATCATGCCGCTGAACACGCCCTGGGGCCAGAACGGCGGGCATGGGTGGGAGGATGTGGCCACGTCGGTCCCCGCCGCCCCCAAGCCCTCCGGAGGCCGAGCGTACACGATGGACGCCACTTCCCTACCGCCCGCGGACCGCGCACGGCCGCTCGCCCCGCCTGCCACCCATCAGGCGCCAGCAGGGCTACAGATGCAACACCCTGGCGCTTCCCTGGCCCTGTGACACCGCCCACCGCGTGGGTCCCGACGGCGCGGGCGGAACTACCACAGCCAGCAGCCCTTGGGGGACGTTCCGGACCCAGGTGGGATGGGGTCGGTTCGGGCCCGCCCGACAGGTGGGCGTAGGTGCCTGGGGTGCCGCGTACCGGCTTGAGTCCGCCCC